>QHXC01000204.1 GCA_003222815.1 Acidobacteriota bacterium
CGTGACGGCAACGTCGCGATAGAGCAGACAGCCGAATACATCGAAGGCTCCGTGCATCCGCACGGACGCCTCTATCTCGATGACCTGCGATCCGGACGCTTCTCCATTCAGGCGCATCTGGATTTACACGGTCTGAATCTTCAAAACGCGCGCTTCATTCTTGGAGAGTTCTTGCTGGAATCCGTCCGGGCCGGCTTTTCCTGTGTTCGTGTGATTCACGGCCGTGGCCGTCACTCCCACAAACATCATCCGATTCTGAAAGAAAACATCCAACGCTGGTTGTGCACCCGCCGCATGAGCCGGAATGTTGTCGCTTACACCTCCGCACGCCGATGCGATGGGGGCGGAGGCGCCGTTTACATCCTTCTGAGAAAGTGAACGCGGTTGGCTGAAGCGCACAGAGAGGCCATGAAATGAGAGCGCGTGCCCAAGTCCTTGGAAAGCCGCTGGCAGACAACGGCGACTTGGACGCCATTATCGACTAGCGATCCCAGTACGGTTTTCACACGGCCCAGGCTTTGGGAAGCTCTTCTGGTAAGAATCGAACTGTCATAAAACACGCCGAGTAGATTCGAAATGACAATGTTCCTGTGCGTCCTTTGAAAAACATTCTCCAGTGCCCGGCCGATGATCTGTTCCAGTTCGAAACAGCTCCGTGCTTGTGACGCGTCGATGAGAACGGGTTTGTCCTCGCCGGTAATCATATCCATCACTGACGCAACGGCCGCGTCGTCAATCGGATCATCAGTGACGTAGACGATCAATTGACCGGTGTCTGCTGCTGTGATCATTTCTTCATCACGCGAAGCACCCCCACAACGCGTCCGATGATGCTTAACGTTGCCGCTTCGCTCCTTTCAATCTCAATGGGATCAAATTTCGGATTTTCGGCTTTCAACGTGACGCCACGATCAGTGCGATAGAACCGCTTGACCGTCGCTTCTTCACCAATCAATGCGACGACGATTTCACCATTCGAAGCGGATTGTTGAGGATGTACCAGGACGTAGTCACCATCCAGAATGTGTGCGCCCTCCATACTGTTACCCCGGACCTTGAGCAGAAAGGCTCCCGGTGGAGCCCAATCCTTGGGAAGGTGAATCACATCTTGGACATTTTCCTGTGCCAGGAGCGGCAAACCGGCCGCGACTCTGCCGACGATCGGAATGCCGCCTTTCCGCCAGGACGCTGGAATAGAAAGGGTCCGCGATTGAAATCGCTTTTTCTGAAGGTAGCCCTTCCGTTCCAGAGCTGAAATGTGGTCCTGAACTGTCGCAGGATAAACTCCGAACTGCCGCCCGATCTCACGTACGGAAGGAGGGAAGCCGTTGTCGTCCACGTATTCATTGATGAAATTCAAAATGGCTTGCTGACGGTCCGTTAGCATGATCTTCGTATACCGTACAAATGTTCGGTAGTCAACAGAAATACGACGAGGGCTTGCTCGAAATTAGTCACCGCGATATGGTTCGGCCAGGCCCAAGGAAGGAGTTCGCATGAAGTCCGTCCGCGGGGCCGCTCTTATCCTCGCATTGTTGTTCCTTTCTTTCCTCGCCGTCCTTGGCGGTGCTCTTCTCACGACATCAACGATCGACGTCTGGATCAGCGACAATTACAAAACCGACACGCAGTGTCTTTATTTGGCCGAGGCGGGAATCGAGCAGGCACGTGAACTTGTGCGCGTGTCCAGCAGGACGCCCACACAGTTGCTGACTTCTGCCGCCGGCCCGGACGACACCCTATCGACGTCTACGGATTTAGTCACGCTGTTGGCGAGTGACGACCAGCCCCTGATCCCTTCGGATACGGCCCTTCGAGTCACGGGCCAACCCTTGATCGACAGTTCGGGACGAATCATCGGCAGGTACCACGTTTGGCTGCGCAACGACAATGCAGAAAGCATGGCGGCGCCGATGGATCACAATCAGGTCTTGACGCTATTGAGCTTCGGCGTCATGCGGGGCACTCGAAAAGTGATCGAAGTCACAATCAAGAAGGCAAAATTCCCCAAGTTGCCTGCGGCGGTGACATTCGACGGGCCCGCCAGCGTGTTTGATTACGCCGACTCCACGCTGGCTGGGATCGACGGAAATGACGCCGGTGCAGCTCGGGAAGACGAAAACGCCGTTGGCGTCGTTGACGACAACGACGTAGGCCGTATCGTGAATGCCCTGATCGGGCCGCCGGACTTGAGAGCCACTTACTCTGGCGTATCCGGCATTCATCCGGATGTCGCAAATACCGAAAGCGAAATGGAGCCCGCGTTGAAGAGGGTAAGCGGTCTCGAAAACCTGGTATCGGCAATCACAGCCAATGCTTCAGATGTGTACAGCCCACCCTTCGGCGCTGTTACCGCGATCGGGAACTACGGCATGCCGGCGAACCACCGAATCGCAGTCGTTAACGGCGATGTCAATCTGGGCCCTGGCGTTGGCTACGGGATCTTGCTTGCGCGCGGCGACCTGAGGGTGACCGGCAGCTTCACCTGGAACGGCCTGATCCTGATCATTGGGCAGGGAGCGCTTCACTGGAATGGCGCCGGTGATGGGTCCATTAACGGCGGACTATTTCTCGCGCGTACCCGAGCCAATGACCGCAGTTCAGAAAACCCGCTTGGCAATCTTCTCAGTTCTCGTGGCGAAATCACTGCGGATTTCAATGGAGCTCGCGGCAGCGGAATCCACTACAACACGTCCATAATCGAAGCTGCGAACCAGGCACTCCCGTACAATCCGATTGCTATTCGGGAACGTTAGTCTAGCCGCGAATTACGCCAATGGGCAGTAACGCTTGATGCGGGCCATTGGCGTAATTGGCGTAATTCGCGGCTAATTTCTTTCCTTACGCCCTTATTGCTCGAGCTCGGTTATTAGCTGCGGGATCTTCGTAGAGATACTTCACGCGGTTCTTGTAAATGAAAAGGTTCGGCTGTGTGTCACGCGTGATTCGGATGATATCCTTGTCGTAATATTCGATCCAGCCGTGCACCTCTTCGCCATCGATAAGTTTCACGACTACAGGTGTGCGGTTTTTGGAAAGACGATCGATGTATTCGGCTTCCCGGAAAGTCGTTTCGGGCGCGGCTTGTCGGCGATCTCTCCTACTGATGTATTCATTTGGGATTCGTGTTGCCATGGTCCGAAGTATTCAGTTTTCGATGTTAAGATTCAAGAGTGAAGATTCAAGCGTTACTTTTCGACCTTGGAAAGGTCCTCATCGATTTCAACTTCGATACGGGTGTACAGGCCCTGCACGCTTGTTGCTCCATATCGCGAGACCGGTTTGAAGAAGTCCTCTGGGATAAGACGTGGATCCAACGGTATGAGCGCGGAGAGATCTCGACTGGCGAATTCCACACATATCTCTGCAAAACGGCAAATCTGAAAATGGAGCTGACGCAGTTTTGTCAGACATGGTCCTCCGTTTTCTTGCCGGATCTGATTGTGTCGGAGAAGTTATTGGCGGTACTGAAACGGAAATACCCGCTGATCTTGGTTTCCAACACGAATGAGGCCCATGCCGAGTTCATCCGCGCAAAATATCGAATCTTCGATTATTTTGACCACCATGTTCTTTCTTACCGGGTCGGTTCCTTAAAGCCGGATATGAAGATCTTTGAGCATGCCATCCTTGCATCAGGCTGTCCGCCTGAAACGCTCTTCTTCACGGACGACCGCGAAGAAAATGTTCGTGCCGCGCAGCAGTTGGGGATTCACTCTCATCGTTTTGTGTCGGAGTCGAAGCTGATCGATGCGCTACGGCAGGCTGGGGTAGAAATTGGCGGTAACGGAAACGTGTGCTCGAGGTCATCTAGCCGCGTCATTCGCGGCTGACGCGCGGAACCTATGGAGCGAAAAATCTTCGTCGTCTCCGACGCTACAGGAGCTACAGCCGAGCACGTACTGCAGGCTGCGCTGGCACAGTTTGAAGCGGAGAATGTCGAGATCGAGCGGCGGCCGCAGACGCGAACCATCGAACAGATCCGGCAGGTGATCGACGAAGCGCGGGAAAGTGGTGCGATGGTGGTGCACACCATGGCGTCAACGGGACTGCGCCGGGAAATCTATTTGCGTGCGACGGAGCGGAGTGTGCGCTCGGTCGATCTGCTAGGCAATGTACTGTCAGATTTAAGCACGTTTCTTGGGGCTCCCCCGGGTGGTGTTCCCGGCGGACTGCATCGTTTTGACGAGAACTACTATCGGAGAACGGACGCTCTTGCGTTCGTGGTCAAGCACGATGACGGGCTTGGTCTGGAGGACCTTGGGCGGGCGGATATCGTTCTGGTCGGAATTTCCCGCACATCGAAAACGCCCCTTTCCATCTATCTGGCCGTCCGAGGCTATTTCGTCGCCAATGTGCCCATCTTGAATGGGGTTGAACCCCGGCCCGAGCTATTCAAGATCGATCAGCGGCGAGTGGTGGCTCTGCGGATGGATCCGATTCGTTTGCGGCATATTCGTGAGCAGCGCCTGAAGTCTTTTCCGGAGGACGCGCGGCAATCCTATACGGATGCCCGAATGATTCAACAGGAAGTGGCTTACGCCGACGACATTTTCAGGCGCGCGTCATGGCCGGTCGTCGATATGAGCCTGAAGTCTCTGGAAGAGGTGGCCATCGAGGTTATCAGCCTGGCTACAGACCTGCCGTACGTGCGTACGCCGGACGCGCTCCGTTGCAGTCTGCCGGCCACAGGCGATCCCGCAAAGTAACCCAAGTCCCTGATTTAACGTGTGGAAGTTTTGGCTCGTTTCCAAGTAGAATGGAGGCCGCTTGCCGATCCCAGCCCGGCGCTTTGGCTTGCACTGATTCTGGCTTCGGCCCGGTCCACGCAACAAAATTCGGAGTAGTCCAACGTATCCTTAAATGAGAATTTTCGAATTTTTCTTCAAATACAAACCTATCGTTTATGAAAAGGGCCGCCTGGCGTTCCAGCTAATAGGTTCACCTGCGTGGTTTATCCTTTTCGTTATCGCCGCCGCCGCCGGTGCCTATTACGCCTACCGGTATGTTGCACGCGATAAGTACTCCGTGGGTCTGGTCGTGCTCCGCGCGGTCACGTTCAGCGTGCTGGCGTTCATCTTCCTGCGGCCGGTCCTCAATATCTCCACGGTGCTGCCCCAGGAAAGCTACATGGCTGTCGTTATCGACAACTCGGAAAGTATGAAAATCAAAGACGACGGACAGGTGGCACGATCCGAGCAGCTCCAGAAACAGTTAGAGGCAACGAATTTCATCAAGCGGCTCGAAGACAAGTTCAAGGTAAGGACCTACCGGTTTGACCGCGATTCCGAACGGATCGAAGGCATGTATCGCATGACCTACAGTGGCAAACGCACCCGGCTGGAATCCGCAACGGACCTCTTGTATCAGGAACTCGGGACGGTACCGCTTTCAGGCGTGGTACTGATCACGGACGGAGTGGACAATGCTTCAAAGCAGTGGACCGAGTCGCTCTCCCGTCTTGAAGCACGCCACATCCCCTTCTATACAGTTGGTGTAGGCTCGGAGAACATCACCCGGGATGCGGAGATTGTGAAGGTCGCCGCGCCACGCGAGACCCTGAAGGAATCGACAGCCGTTGTTGACGTGTCGTATCGCAGCCACGGTTTTTCCGGCAGGAAGGCCACGCTCTACGTCCGCGAAAATGGTGTTCTCTTGAAGTCGGAAGAGGTCGTTCTCCCGGCCGATGGCGAGATCGCCGAAAAATCCATCGACCTTCCTGTCAAAAATGAGGGTACCCGGCTCTTTTCATTCGCACTCCAGGCACAGGACGATCGCATCCCCGAGAACAACACCCTGGATGCACTGGTCGAAATCAAGAATGACCATCCGCAGATCCTCTATATAGAAGGTGAACCGCGGTGGGAGTTCAAATTCCTGCGCCGTGCAATTCAGGACGATCCCAATATCCGGCTCGTCACCCTGCTGCGCTCCTCCCAAAACAAGTTCTATCGTCAAGGCATCGACAAGGAAGAGATGCTGGCCGAGGGCTTCCCGAAAAAGCGCGAAGAGCTCTTCCAATACAAAGGCCTCATTTTCGGCAGCATCGAGTCCACTTTTTTCACCCAGGATCAACTGAAGATGGTCGTGGACTTCGTTAGCAACCGCGGTGGCGGATTTCTCATGATGGGTGGACGAAATTCGTTTGTCGGCGGACGTTATCAGAATAGTCCGATAGCCGACATTCTTCCTATACAAATGTCGCAGGAGGATCGCACGCCTATTATCGGCCGCCTCAAGCTTGCCGTCACCGATTATGGCCGAACGCATCCCTTGATGAAACTTTCCCCCGATGCGAACGCAAACATCAAGCAGTGGTCGGAACTGCCGCCTCTGAACGACTTCAACAAAACACTTGAAGCGAAGGTCGGCGGCATTGTCCTTGCCCGCGGCCAACCAGAACAAAAAGGTAGTTCGGAGCCAATCCTGCTTGCATACCAGCGATACGGACGTGGCCGCACCATGGCCTTTACCAGCGGCAGCAGTTGGCGCTGGCAGATGGAAATGGATCACGAGGACCAGACGTACGAACTCTTTTGGAAGCAGATTCTGCGCTGGCTGGTCAATACTTCACCCGATCCTGTAATGATCAGCTCCGACAAGGACACCTATCTTCCCGGCGAAGCCATACGGCTTTATGCAGAGGTTTCAAACAAGACGTTTGACCGGATGAACAATGCGAAAGTCATAGCCAAGGTCACGAATCCAGACGGCGTCACCGAATCCCTTGCATTGGATTGGAATGGCGCGCAGGAAGGCGTCTACCAAACCGAATTGAATGCCAGCGAGCCTGGCATTTACCGGGTGGAAATCGACGCTGCTCAGGGTTCGGAGAACCTCGGAACGAACCGCACGGCTTTCCAGGTTCAGGATCGGCCGGTCGAGTATTACAACGCACGGTTGGATACCCGGTTTCTCCAATCGGTCGCGTCAGCGACAGGTGGCCGCTACTACCCATTATCGAAAATCGGCGATGTCCCGGACGACGCCGTATACGTCGCAGGTGAAACTTCATTTGTCGAGCAGAAAGAGTTGTGGGACGTCCCCTTTCTCTTCATGCTGCTATGTGTCACCCTGGCGGCGGAGTGGTTCTGGAGAAAGAGGAAGGGTCTGGCATGAAATTTCGTCTTTTGCTCGCCTTCATCCTTTTCTTGCCCGCCGTGGTATTGGCCGATTCCAGCGCGCTCATCCTCAGCGGCGTTCCCGGCAGTCCGGATCACGCAGAAAAATTCGCGAAGTGGACCGAAGGCACACGCAAAGCGCTGGTCGAAAAATTCGGATTCTCGCCGGAACGAGTCCTTGTGCTATCAGACAAGAAGACGGCTCAAGCCGATGTCAGGGCGGCGTTCGCCACGCTGAAGCAGCAACTCAAACCAACCGACTCCTTCTTTCTGTTCTTCATCGGCCACGGGAGTGGGGAAGGAGATTACAAATTCAATATCAGTGGTCCAGATTTCACTGCTGCGGAATACAACAAGCTCTTGTCCACGCTCAGCGTGGGCCGGATCGTGATCGTAAACGGAACCAGTGCCAGCGGGGGAGCCATCGAAGCATTCGCCGGAAAGAATCGCATCATTGTCACTGCAACACGTAGTGGTCAGGAAGGAAACGATACGGTTTTCTACGAATACTTCCTCGAGGCGCTCCAGAGCACCGCCGCGGACGAGGACAAGGACCAGAAGATTTCCGTCTGGGAAGCGTTCAAATACGCTTCAGCAGCCGTGGAGCGCTTCTATAAAGAGGAAGGCCGGCTCGCGACCGAGCATCCGCAGATTTCAGACAATGGAGCGGACAAGACGGGGGCAACCATCAAGGATCCTCCTCTGCTGGCCCGCTCGACGAGCTTCCAGGTCGACCGGCCGATCGTTTCCAGTGATCCCAGGGTGCAGGCGCTATTGAACGAGAAGAAGGATCTCGAACAAAAAATCGAATTCCTGCGCGTGAACAAAGCGGCGACTCCCGACGCCGAATACGAAAAGCAATTGGAAGACTTGTTCGTGCAGTTGGCGCTGAAGAACCAGGAAATCAGCCAGCAGGAGAAAAAGAAATGAAGGGAAGCAATCCGAAATTGCTTTTGCTGTTCCTTGTTCCGTTCCTGTTGTTGAGCTGTGGAGCACTCTGGCAGACCGATATACCTGGAGCAATCGAGCAGGCGCGAACGGGCAAGTACAAAGAAGCAGCCGCTACACTGGAAACGGTTGTTGCCGGAGGAAACTTCGATCCTCAAGTCGTCGAGAGCCTTTACAACGCATGGATTCGCCAGGGCGAATACACGAAGGCGCGCGATCGATTTGAAACATGGTCGGCGGCGAACCCCGCGTCCGCACCCATTCGGCTTGCGGCGGCGCGCGTCAATCACCTCACAGGAAATTTCGACCGGGCTCTGACGCACCTAAATCCCATTCAAAACGCCCCAAATATTGCGGTCGCCGCACAATTCGAAAAAGCGAAAGTTTTGGAAGATACCGGCTACTTTCATGATGCGAACGATGTCTTCAAGCTGGCGACCCAGGGCAATCCCCGCAATGCCGAAGCGTTTGTGGTTTGGGGCGACCTGCTTGCGGAAAAATACAATGAGCCCGAAGCCCTCGCAAGCTACGAGGATGCGCTGAAAATCGATTCCAACTTGCCGGAAGCGCACCTCGGTATGGCTAGAAATCTCGCCATGACCGACCCTGAACGAGCGGGCACGGAGCTTGAGCACGCGTTGACGATGAACCCGAACTCCGTCGAAGGACACTTGCTCACGGCCGAGCAGGATATCGATTCGGAACAGTACGACAAGGCTCAAAAGGATATTGCCAAAGCTCTTGCTGTGAATCCGCGGTCCGTGGAAGCGCTCAGCCTGTTGGCTTCGATCAATTTCCTTCAGAGCAACAAAAGCGAGTTCGACAAGTACGTGGCTCAAGTACTCGAGATCAATCCGTACTACAGCAATCTGTACGACACGATTGCCGATAATTGCGTTTCATTGCGCCTTTACAAGGAGGCTGTGGATTTCGCGCGCGAGGCGCTTCGTCTGAATCCGAACGACTGGAACGCAATGAGCGTGCTCGGAGTCAATCTGTTGAGGATCGGTGAGGAAGAGGAAGGAAAAGCCACTCTCGAGAAGGCGTCCGCGGGTGATGCGTTCAACGTTTCGACCCACAACACGCTCACGCTTCTGGACAGCTTTGCCAACTTCGACCGGTACGAGACCGCGAACTTCAAAATCAAGCTTCACAAGAAAGAGAGTGCCGTCCTGCGGCCGTATGTGACGGAGCTTCTCGAGAAGGCGTACAAGACGCTCAGCGAAAAATATGAATTCAAGCCTCAAGGCCCGATCACATTCGAAATGTATCCGGACCATGCCGATTTCGCTGTCCGCACGCTGGGTTTACCGGGTATCGGGGCACTGGGCGTGTGTTTTGGGAAACTTTTCGTGATGGATTCCCCATCGGCGCGGAAGCCCGATACGTTTAACTGGGGCAGCACGCTGTGGCACGAATTCACGCACGTCATCACGCTTCAGATTACCGATCACAAAATTCCGCGATGGTTTTCGGAAGGCCTGTCGGTGTACGAGGAACGAAAAGCATATCCGGGTTGGGGAGACGATCTGAAGCTGGACTATTTGGCCGCAATTAAAGGGAAGAAACTTCTGACCACGGCAGAATTGAACAACGGTTTCATCCGGCCGAAATATCCCGCGCAAGTTTTGGTTTCGTATTATCAGGCATCGCTGATCTGCGACTACATCGAGCAGAAGTTCGGCTTTCCGGCTATCAAGCGGATGCTCGCGCTGTACAAAGCAGGTAAGGGCACAGCAGATGTCTTCAAGGACGCGCTAAATCTTACTCTCGAACAGTTCGATACCGAGTTTTTCAAGTGGGTCGACGACAAAGTGAAGTCTCTAGACGTCAAGCCATTCACGGACCTTATCAGCAGCGGGCAGCAGGCGCTGGCGAGTGGCGACACGGATAAGGCGATCGAAATATTGAGCCGCGCTGTGGAGATGTATCCCGAATACAGCGACGAGCACAATGCATACGAGCCCCTCGCCGACGCGTATCTGAAAAAAGGAAACAAGAAGGCTGCTGTCGATACTCTGAAGCAATTTCTGAACTATTCGGAGACCGGTTTTAAGGCCAGCCTGAAGCTGGCGGACCTGCTTCAGGAAGACGGGGACATCACGGGTGCGCGGCACGCGCTGGAAGGTACGATTTACATCCGGCCGCTCGATCTTGAAGGACATCAGAAGCTGGGTGATATTCTGCTGACTCAAAAACAATTCGCCCCTGCCGCTCGCGAATTTGAGACCCTGCTTACGTTGAATGCTCCCGACCGCGCCGGCGCATACTACAAACCTGCGGAAGCGAACCTGGGCCAAGGCAATCGCCAGGATGCGAGAAGGAATGTCATGAGGGCTTTGGAGATCGCGCCATCCTACGCGCCGGCTCAGGAGTTGTTGTTAAAAATTGTGAGGTAATCGTGGAACTAAGCCCCGAACAAAAGAAGGAGTTGGAAACAGTCGAACGTTTTCATTCGGACTTAAGAAGAATTGATCGGGAGGTCCGCAAGATTATCGTCGGCCAGAAAGAGGTCGTCGATCAGGTGATGATCTCAATGCTGACCGGCGGACACTCTATCATCACGGGCGTCCCGGGTCTGGCCAAGACGCTGTTGATCGCAACCGTGGCTCAGGTGTTGCACCTCAATTTCAAACGCATTCAGTTCACGCCGGATTTGATGCCCGCCGACATTACGGGAACCGAAATCATTGAAGAAGACCGCGTGTCGGGCAAACGCGTCCGGGTATTCGTGAAGGGTCCAATTTTTGCCAACATTATTCTGGCAGATGAGATCAACAGAACTCCGCCGAAGACGCAGTCCGCACTGCTCGAGGCGATGCAGGAAGGATCGGTCTCGATCGAAGGTAATACCTACATTCTCGAGAAACCTTTCTACGTCCTTGCGACGCAGAACCCCATCGAATTGGAGGGCACGTATCCATTGCCGGAAGCGCAGCTCGACCGGTTCATGTTCAACATCATTATTGAATACCTCAATGAAGAGGAAGAGATCCAGGTCGTGAGTCAGACGACCTCGCTGCGAACCGTCGAGTTCGAAAAAACAATCAGCGGTCCAGAGATCATCGAGTTCCAGCGGCTCGTCCGGAAGATGCCGGTGGCCGAGTCTGTCATGCGTTATGCCGTCCAGTTGGCTCGAACGAGCCGTCCCAGCGGCGAGAATCCGCCGGACTTCATCAAACAATATGTGAACTATGGGGCCAGCTTACGCGCTTCGCAGTTTCTGATTCTTGGCGGGAAGGCGAGAGCGTTGATCCATGGACGCTACAACGTGTCGGTCGAAGACATTCAGGCGCTCGCTTATCCCGTGTTCCGGCATCGCATTCTGACGAATTTCCACGCCGAATCTGAAAATATCCGGTCAGAGGATATCATCCGTCGTCTGCTCGGGGCCGTGCCGGTTCCAAAGTCGGGATTGAAAGATTAGGGGAGATGAGTACTCCGTTAGCAGAAAAACCCACGAACCGTTTCATCGATCCCAAGGTTCTGGTGAAGATTCAGAACCTCGAGTTGATCGCGCGCACAGTCGTCGAGGGTTTCGTCCAGGGATTGCACCGATCGCCCTATCTGGGCTTCAGCGTGGATTTTGCGGAGTATCGGCAGTACATGCCTGGCGATGAAATTCGTCGAATCGATTGGAACGTGTTTTCGAGATCGGACCGCTTATACGTGAAGTTGTACGAAGGAGAGACCAACACGCGGGTGCTGGTCCTGCTGGATATCAGCGGTTCGATGAACTACAGTTCAGGCGACGTAAAGAAAATCGACTATGCCCGCATTCTGGCGGCGTGCCTGAGCTATTTTGCGCATCACCAGCGCGATGGTATCGGCCTCCTGACATTTGACACGGAGGTCCGAGCGCACCTGCCGGCGAGCCGCCGCCGAGGGCAGCTCTTAAACATATTGGCGGAGATCGACCGTATCGAGCCAAGCCAGCAAACCGAATTTCGAAAACCGCTCCGATTTCTGGCCGAATACCTCACGCGCCGAGGCGTCATTGTTTTGATTTCGGACCTGTACGATGAGCCGCAGAACATTATTGCGGGACTCAAGCAGCTCAAGTCGAAGGGCAACGACATCATCGTCTTTCACATTATGGATAATTTCGAGCTGACGTTTCCTTTTGCGGACATGGCTCAGTTCGAAGACATGGAAACGAAGCGCAAACTGCACGTCATCCCGGAATACCTGCGGACTCAGTATCTGGCCATATTGAACGACCATATGGATCAAATCCGGAAAGAGCTTTCCGGCGCGCGCATCGATTACACCTTGATGGATACCAGCAAGCCGTTGGACGTGGGGTTGTTCTCATATTTGGCGGCGAGGGCGAAAGGCCAATGAAATTGGTTTTTTTATGTCGTTCCTGAACCCATTTTTTTTCATCGGCTCCTTGGCGCTGGCGATTCCGGTGTTGATTCACCTGGTGCGCCGTGAGAAATCCGAAATCGTCCCGTTTAGTTCGCTGATGTTCCTTCTGAAGGTGCCGAAGCGATCAATTCGCCAACAGAAGATCAAGAATCTTCTATTGAT
>QHXC01000682.1 GCA_003222815.1 Acidobacteriota bacterium
TTGATTTACGCCGGGCAAGCGAATGGGACTTGCGCTGGCATAGTGCAAGTCCCATCGAGCCTAACGCTGCGGCTTGTCTTGCTGCTGCGGATAGGTCGGCAGAAGGACGCGATCACCGAAGGCAGCCTTGAGGCCCTCGATGGCGCAATTCTCGTCGCCGCCCCCGCCGGCGCCGCCCCCGACCCCGATCGCGCCGATCATCTCGCCGTCGACGACAATGGGAAGCCCGCCCGATACCGTGAAGAAGCCGAACTGCATCAACTGCCTCGGCTGTCCGCCCGGATCGTTGCGCAGTTGGGCCGCGCGGATCGAGGTCGGCTGGCGGGTCTGCAGCGCCGTCTGCGCCTTCAGCATGGCCGTGCGGATGTTGTTGTAGACTTGGCCGTCGCCCCGTTCCTGATGAACGAAGGTGCCGTGGGTGTCGATGATGTAGATAGAAGCGGCGCCGCCGTGCTCCGCCGCCCAGGCGCGGCAGGTCCGGGCGATCTTCTTTGCGGCTTCACCGGAAATCTGATTCGCATCGAAGATGTTCGCCGCGGCCCGTCCCGATACGACGAATTCCGGAGGCAGTGACGAGCGCGGCGCCACGCTCTGCGGCAGGTCGAAGCGCGGGACCGGCGCGTTGCCCCGATTGCCTCCCGCTTGCGGCCGCAGGTCCTCGACCAGCGGCGGCTGCGGCCCGAGCACCTCGATCATCGCCTTGTGAGCGCAGATTTCGTCGCTCCAGCCCTGCGCCACGCGCGGTGCCGAACCGCCGACGCCAATGGCGCCGATCAATTGATCGTTCACGATAATGGGAATCCCGCCCGAATTAGGAAAGAAGCCGAGTTGGATCTGCTGCAATTCGGTATCTGGATTCTGGATGACTCGGTTCATCCGGTTCTTGCTCGCCTCGCGGCCCATCAGGGCCGTGCGCGCCTTCATTTCCGCGGTTACGATGTTGAGATAACCCTGCCCGTCCATGCGGTGCATGTAGACGTGGTTGCCGTCGTTATCAAGAATGTAGATGCTGACGGCGACCCCTTCCTTGCTCGCCAGACGCTCGCATGTCTCGGCAATGCGCTCGGCAGTCGCCAGATTGATCGTCGTGAAATCATGGATCCGCCGCGCAGTTTCGCCGCTGATGACAAACTGCGACGGCAAATTCTGCGCCGACGCGGTGGCGGCAAGCACCAACACGGCGGCCGTAAGCAACACCGCACCATAGATACGTTTCATCATTCCCTCCCTATGCTATTGTTGCCGGATTTCTTCGATTTTTGCGAAGGTTTTAGCCGCGAATTGCGCGAATTCCGCGAATGGGCCGCACGCCATTAATGCCGTTGGTAACGACAGGAATTCGGTAAGGCCCATTCGCGGAATTCGCGCAATTCGCGGCTCAGATTTTGGTTGCAATCAGTGACCGATTCTATAGCGAAAGGTGCGCGCAAAGAAATTTTTCGTCGGCGATTGTAGGTGTTGTCGGGCACGTAAGGCAGTGCCTCGGGAAACGACTAGCAGCAGATTTCCCGCGATTAGTCGCCAAGGGACGACATGCTGCGTCCATCTAGCTCGCATCAACTCGTTAGTCCAGCGTTCTCGGCAGCGATCCGCGCCAGTGCAGTCTCATCGAAGTTTTGATAACCACGAGCTATCGCGCTCGACAGCTGGTCTCGCAGTACGTTCGCGAAAGGCATGGGAACCGCCGCATGTTCAGCGGCAAACAACACCAGGCCGAGATCCTTTAGAACCAACGAAAGTGGAAAGGCAAGCGGCTCGTACCTTGATTGTGCAATCATCGGGCCGTAGACCCGATAAGCGGCAGAATCAAAGACTGTCTCTGTAATGATTTTCAATTAGCGTGTGCTGGTGTAGACCCCAATACGAAGGTTTTTTTTGCGAGTGCTTCGAACAACGGCGAACATCTTTCGATTCCGTTTTTCGGTCCGGCCGCAACGATCAACAATTTTCGGGAGGCGGCAACCTCCGGTCGACCGAAGACGGGTGCGGCAACATAAATCTGACGAGCGTTGTCGTGGATTTCGGCAAGCTTCCCGGAAAGCGCGACACTTATTGTGCTCATGCAAAGGTGGACAGTATTCGGCAAAAGTGCATCTAGGAATTTGTTGTTAGAGAAAAGCAGTTCTTCGAGAGCATTGTCGTCTGACAACATAGTGATGACCACGGAACTGTCGCAGCAGTCTTCTGGGGCACCGACCACTATCGCACCGCGTGTTGCCAGCTCATCTGCTTTACTTTTCGTTCGGTTATACACAGTGACTTGATGACCGGCAGCCAGTAAATTGGCTGCCATTGGAAAACCCATTTTGCCCAAGCCGATGAAGCCAACTTTCATCGCGTCTCCTCTCAAAGCTGCTATGACCGGCTCAGTGTAGGAGAGGCTCGTCCTGGGCGCGCACATCTGAAATGCCAAATTCAAGAGTGCGACGCTCGGCGTAATACCGTGCGACGCATTTGCGTAATTCGCGTCGACGGCGGCTAAGAAGTCTGCAATCGAAAAACTTGCGGATACTCTACTGCCTTGTTACGCTCAGAGCCTCACCAACATCAAAGGAGGTCTGAAATGCGCACGTGTGTCATCGCGCTGATCGTTGTCTTCGCTGTCGGCCTGTTATCCGTTCCTGTGCTGACCCAGCAAGCTCAGATTGAAAAGGACGCGGGGTTGGGCCGGCTTTCGTCCAACTCGCAGAAAGGCGGAGAAGACGAAACTGGGCCGTACGAGGTCGTCGCCAAATGGCCGCAGCCGTTCGCGCGGCAGGGATACATCCAAGGGTCGCAAGGTGGTGTGTTCGCGGAATCACCCAACCGGATCTTCATGGCGAATCGTGGCGAGCTCAAGCTCCCGGACAAGCTGCCCAATAACTTCAATGGCGCGTGGGGTTCCGTTGGCAGCCCGGCAACCGGTCAAAAGCCGGAGTTGCGCAACTGCATCGTCATCGTCGACGCCAATGGCAAATTGATCGAATCGTGGACCCAGTGGGACAAGCTTTTTGAAGGTGGCCGCGGTCCGCACGCGGTCAAGATCAGCCCGTACGATCCCGACAGAGCCGTGTGGGTCGTCGACGACATGCGGCAGCAGGTCTTCAAGTTCAGCAACGACGGAAAGAAGCTTCTGATGACCTTGGGCGTGGCGGGCGTTGCCGGCAATGATGACAAACATTTCGGCCGGCCCACGGACATCGCCTGGCTTCCCGACGGCACCTTCTTCATCTCCGACGGCTACACGAACACGCGCGTCGTCAAGT
>QHXC01000205.1 GCA_003222815.1 Acidobacteriota bacterium
TGCCTATATTTGCGGTGAGGAAACAGGCCTTATTGAATCTCTGGAAGGGAAACGCGGACATCCCCGCCAAAAACCGCCGTTTCCTGCAGTCCAAGGACTGTATGGTTGCCCGACCGTGGTCAACAATGTCGAAACGCTTGCGAACCTGCCGCACATTTTCAACCGCGGCGTGGACTGGTATAGGAGCATTGGTTCTAACGCGAAGAACACCGGACCCAAGCTGTACTGCGTGAGCGGCCATGTCAACAAGCCGGCGGTCGTCGAACGCGAGCTGGGCGTTCCGTTGCTCGAGTTAATTGATATGTGCGGCGGAGTTCGGAATGGACATAAGCTGAAGGGCGTGATACCGGGCGGATCCTCCGTTCCGATCCTTCGTGCCGAAGAGTGCGACGTCCGCATGGATTTCGACTCGCTCGCTGCTAAAGGAACACTACTGGGATCCTGCGGAATGATGGTGATCGACGAGACCGCCTGCATGGTACGTCTGGCTCTCCGCACCGCGCGGTTCTACGCGGAAGAGACGTGCGGCCAGTGTACCCAATGCCGCGAGGGTACGTGGTGGATGGAGCAAGTGCTGCATCGGATCGAGCACGGCCAAGGCAAAATGTCGGACCTGCAAATGATTCTCGATATGTGTTCGAACATGAAGGGCGTAACGATCTGCGTCTTGAGCGACGCGTGTGCCATGCCCGTCGAGGCGATGCTCTACAAGTACCGCGAGGAATTCGAGTATCACATCACCCAGAAGCGGTGCATGGCGAGAGAGTAGTACGAAATTTCAAATTGCGAATTTCAATGCGAATTCGAAGAATACCCACCGCGAATTCGCAGTCAAATTCGCAATTCGAAATTCGCATCATGTTACGGTTTCGGTGGAGGAGGAGGAAGCGTCCTCGCTTCAACCACAGACTGAAATCCTTGCCGTCCGTGGCTGCCGTCACAGAACGGTTTATTCTCTGAATGTCCGCAGCGGCAAAGCGAAATCATTGTCCGTCCGGATAGGTCAAAGTCCCTTCCTTGCCCATCTTTGATTACGAAGTTCCCGGAAACCCGGAGCGGCCCGTTTGGACTGACGGTAATAATTGTGGTTTCGTCCATTTGATTGCTCCTCTCTAGTCGCCAAAGTATTTTAATACCAGAAGCAAGCATTCCGTGGGTTTCCTCAGTGTGTTATCGCCTGGCAAGCGGGAAAAGATCCCGAAAAAATTCATCTCGTGACGGCAAATTTTGCCGGGTCACTGCGGCTGTTGGTTGGGCTCGGTTGGCCGATGATTTCGTGACAGCCGCATTCTTTAATCGCCGGCGTCGGGGGTGGCACCCTCCTGTCGGAATTTCCGGAGAAGGTGAGCGCCTTCTATTGGGCTCGGAAAATCAAATCCGCCCCGATGGCTCTGATGAATATGGTTTCATCTAACATTAACCAATGGATGGTCTTAGTCGCGATTCTGCCATCCTATTCGGACCAAGCCGGGGAGAGATAACCCCCGATCGAGTTTGATGATTATCAAAAAAATGAAATATTGCTGATTTTGGCACAATCCTTGCTCGGGATGCTGATACTCGCGAAGATGCGCCTCCATTGGTATGAGGCGCTGGCGTTGTTTCTGCTGTGGTTAGTTCAGTTTGTAATTTCAGACCTTCGCGAAGAAATCACGGGAGTGTACCAGATCTGGGAAGGGCCGGGCTGTTGAAACTCGCTGCTCCAGGAAGGTTTAGGGGGACGGCTTTCAACATTTTTCCGAGGTTGATCGTCAAACACTGGTGAGTTGACAGGGGGACTCTAAGGCATATACTCCGATTTCCCAGATCGGAACCACGAGGGTTTCGGAGGACGGTACAGGAAAGGACACGACAATGGATGACAAAAAAACGCAGAAATTCCGACAGAGATTGTTAGAGGAATACCAGAAGCTGATCCGCTCGATCAATCGGAACCGGCTCGCTGAAGAGGAGATCAAACTGGAAAACACGGAGGATGAAGGCGATCTCGCCACCATCAGCCACAACAAGGAACTCTTATATAACCTTCATGAAAGCGATTTCCAACGCCTGAAATCCATTCAGGAAGCACTGAAGCGAATGGACCGCAGTGAGTACGGCGAGTGTGTTCGCTGCGGAGAAGACATCAACGAAAAGCGCCTCATGGCAGTGCCTTGGGCAACACTCTGCATTCAGTGCCAGGAGGAAGCAGAGAAGGAAAACGCCTCCCCGCGGCCCGTTCTTCAGGGATGCTGAAGAGTGACGAGGAGGAAGAAGGAGAGATATGAGGTCTAGAATTTCGAATTGCGAATTTTAAATTTGGATCGTCAGGATTTCTCTAAATTCGAAATTCGCAGTTCGAAATCAGGGTCTGGCAACCATCCTCACGAGTAAAAACAACGCCATTCCCGCAAAAACGACGACCGCCATTTTCACACCTTTCTCGCGGTTCACTTCCGGCATAAGGTCGGTCGCTGCAACATATAGGGTCGACCCTGTTGAAATAGGCAGCGCGTAATTCACCCCCGCACCAACCAGGTGGACCACAACAACACCAACAAGGGTTGAGATTCCTAACGATGTTGCTGCCGCAAGCGCACGCGTGTGCGAGTAGCCCGAGCTCACCACGATCGAAGAGATGGTAAAGCCGTCCGGAATCTTGTGCAGGAACACGGCGAGAAAGATCAAAAGCCCAACCGCCGGTGAGATCAGGAATCCTGCCCCGATCGCGACGCCATCGAAAAACGTATGCACGAGCATTCCAACCAGCGCGGAAATTCCAACTGCCGGATTCACAAGCTCATCGTGGTGGGTCTCCTCGCCGAAATGCAGATGCGATGCGAATGTGTGCTCGAACATATGCACGATCAGATAACCCAACAGAACCAGCGCCGGCGCCGACGGTGTTAATGATAAGCTCTCCGGCACCATCTCCAGAAATACCGTCCCCAACATGAACCCCGAACCCAAGGCGATGAAGTATCTCAACGACCTCCGCGCCCATTTGTAGGACGTAACAATTACCCCGCCGATCACATTGGCGGAAGCCGCCGCGAATGCGAAGAGGAGAGATTCGAGGAAGGGGGTCATGAGGAGATTTCGGAATTCGGATTTCGGAATTCGGATTTGGGGGAAGGGGGTTGCTTCGAGGTCTTCCCAATACGGGTGAAGATAGCGACGAGTTGGTTGCACTCGTCGAATAGCAGCGTCCGTTGGTCGAGATCGCCTATCATTGCTTCTTCAAAAAGCTCAATCCAATAAAGGGATTGTGCGGCCTTATTTCTCGGAAGGTCATCAATGAAAATCCGCAATCCGAAATCCGAAATACAATCACCCGCTATGCCGAATCGTGAGAATATCGCCGTCCTTGACGGGATACTCTTTGCCTTCAAGTCTCAACAGTCCCTTTTCTTTTAGCGCCTGCATGCTTCCGTGCCTGGTGATGTCCTCGTAGTGACAGACTTCCGCGCGAATGAAGTGATCCGCAAGGTCCGTATGAATAACCCCGGCGGCGTTCTGCGCATTCGTCCCGCGTGTGATGGTCCATGCCCGGCATTCTTCTTCCCCCACAGTAAAAAAAGAGATAAGGCCCAGCAGCCGATACGTCGTGCGGATTAACCGCTCCGCGCCCGCTTGAGCAAGACCGTAATCGGCCAGAAATGTTTTCAACTCTTCGTCTGGTAGTTCCGCCATTTCGGCTTCGAGCTTTCCGCAGATAATCGTCTGCTCGGTGTTCGGCCGGAGAGTCGTGTGCGCGTCGGGATGGCGTAAACGATCGAGTTGATCTTCACCGATATTCTCGACATAGATCATCGGCTTTTCCGACAGAAACGCAAAGCCCTTCACGAGCTTCTTCCCGTCCTCGCCAACTTCCATCTCGCGCAACGGCTTCTCGGATTCGAGCCACGCTTTCGCGCGCTGCAGATAGGCAAACTCTTTTTCGAGTGGGGCGCTCTTCACTTTTTTCAGGTCTTTTCCCAACCGCTCCATCCGCTTTTCGATGGAAGCGATGTCCGCAAGCATTAGTTCGTAATCGAGATTGCGCTTGTCGCGATCTGGATCCACGGACCCTTCGGAGTGCGGCACCGATTCGTCCTGAAATGCGCGCACCACGTGCGCGAGCGCATCAACTGTCCGCACCGGTGCCAGCGCCATGTCCTGTCCCTTGCCTCGCACCAACCCCTGGACGTCCACAAACTCCACGGTCGCGTGCGTAGTCTTTTCCGGATTGAACTTCGAGGAGAGAAAATCCAGCCGGGCATCCGGAACCTTTACAATTCCGACGTTCGGCTCAAGTCTCCTGCCCGCATGCGGCCCCGCTGCAGCCTTTCCCTGCATGAGTACATTGAATATTGTTGTCTTGCCCACCGACGGCAGTCCGATGATTCCTGCTTTCATACAAGTCAGTAAGCATAACCTAGATACGCAATCTTTACTGTTGACATGCCCAAGCCCCCTCGGTAGTCTGAAGTGGCCAAAAGTGGCCAAATCTGCAAATAATTGGCTTTTTAGGGACAAATATCGATGTTGCGTGGGAACGCTCCCGCTACGATTGACGAAAAAGGAAGGCTCAAGATCCCGTCCATCTTCCGCGCCGACATCGACGAGTCCTGGGGCAGCGACTTCTACGTCACGTCTCTCTCTGGTGAATCCGTATTAGTTTATCCCCTCCCTGTCTGGCAAGAAATTGAAGAACGTCTCGCCAAGCTTCCTTCATTAAATCCCACGAAGAAGAAGTTTCTTGATCGCACCAATTATTACGGTCAATTAACGTCCACCGATAAATCAGGCCGGATTCTGATTCCGCCTCTGTTGCGTGAATCGGCCGAGATGACGGGAGAAGTCGCTGTCCTTGGTTATTTGGATCATTTGGATGTTTGGAATCATAAACGGTTCCTCGGCCGGATAAAGGACCAGCCGTTCACCGAGGACGACCATGAAACGTTGAGCAAGTTGGGGATCTAATGGGGAGAGATTACGGATTTCGGAGCACGGTCGCAACACAGTCTTCCTCAATCCGAAATCCGAAATCCGATCGTGATGCGGGGACACACACCGGTCCTGTTGGACGAAGTCATTCAATTTCTCGATCCGAAGCCCGGCGGCCGATTCATCGATGCCACGCTGGGTGCCGGTGGTCACACGCGCGCGATCCTCGAGCGGAGCACGCCAGACGGGAAAGTTCTCGCGATCGATCAAGACGAATCTGCGCTGGCGGGGGCCAGCGAGACGCTGGCGTCATTTGGGTCGCGATTGGCGGTTGTGCATTCGAGCTTCAAAGACATCGGACGGATCGCGGCCGAGAATGGATTTCTCGAAGCCGATGGGGTGCTGGCGGATATTGGAATCTCGTCGATGATGATCGACGATCCGGCACGGGGGTTCTCGTTCATGCGTGAAGGGCCGCTGGATATGCGAATGGACCAAAGCCAGGAGTTGACTGCCGCTGACGTGGTGAATACGTATTCCGAGAAAGAAATTGCCGACATCCTCTACAAGTACGGTGAGGAGCGCCGCTCGCGTGCGATTGCGCGATCGATCGTTAAAGCGCGTCCCCTGCAGCTAACCACCGATCTTGCTCGCGCCATCGAGCGTGTGATGGGAACACCGCGGTATCGCCAGATCCATCCAGCGACGCGCACGTTCCAGGCGCTTCGTGTCGTTGTGAACGACGAGCTCCAATGCCTGGAAACGTTCCTTGATTCCGCGATGACCGTCGTCCGATCCGGCGGCCGTCTCGTTGTCGTCACGTTTCATTCGTTGGAGGATCGTATCGTGAAACAGAAATTTCGAATGCCGCCGGTTCCCGGACGGGTACTAACGAAGAAGGTTGTCATTGGAACCGAAGATGAAGTGCGCCGCAACTCACGCGCTCGAAGCGCCAAGTTGCGAGCATGGGAGAAAAGCTGATGTCGATCGAAGTTCAATTTGAGCGCATCATCAATAGCAAAGTCATTCGCGAGGCTGACACGAAAAGCCATCAGGATTACATCATGCTGACGGCGCTCGCCGCGATGTTTTTGCTGGCCTTGTTTGCATACGCGTGGCAGCACTATCAGTGGATGCAGCACGGCTATCGGATCGAGGAAGTTGTGAGGAAGAGAGAACAATTGTCCGAGATCGGCCGGCAGCTCCGGCTGGAGCGCGCGACGTTGCGCAATCCTCAGCGGATCGATGCCATTGCCCGCGGTGAACTTGGCATGGTGGTTCCCGCTCCCGGCCAACTTGTGACGTTCAGCGCAGATGCGCCGCTAACCATACCTACGCCGCCGCCGCAAGCACAGGGACAGCCGGCGGAGCTGGCGGCAAAGAGATAGGAAATTTCGAATTCATGAAGAAAGACAGCTCTCTCTCCCAGCGGGTCTACTTCTTAATAGCCGTAATGGGGTTATGGGGGACGGTCATCGGAACCCGCCTCTTTTTTCTTCATGTCGTGCACTCGGCGGATTACCGGCAGCGCGCCGAGCGCCAGCAGCAGCGGGTTTTGGACGTCAGCCCCCGCCGCGGCAATATTTACGACCGTAACGGAAATGAACTCGCGGTCAGCATTAAAGTGAATTCGGTTTTTGCCGTTCCCGAAGAAATCGACGGTCTCAATCGTACCGCTGGCACTCTCTCCAAGCTGACTGGCGTCCCGAAAAACGAGCTTCTGGAGAAGCTAGGGAGCGACCGGTCCTTTGTCTGGATCAGGCGCAAGCTGAATGCCGCCGAATCGGCGGCGGTCCAAAAGGCCAAACTGCCGGGGATCTATTTCCAGAAGGAAGATCAGCGCTTTTATCCGAAGCGCGACTTGGCTGCGCATGTGCTCGGCTACGTCAATATTGACGAGGAAGGAATGGGCGGCCTCGAATACCGATACAACGAGGACGTGCTGGGCGACTCCGGCCGCCTGGTGATCATGACCGACGCGCGTGGCCACCGTTTTGAGACCATGCAACAGCCGCCGGCGCCTGGCGCAAACTTGATTACGACGATCGACGAAAATATTCAGTACATCGTGGAAAAGGAACTTCAGGCCACCGCCGAAAAGACGCACGCCAAAGGCATTTCGATCATCGCCATGGCTCCGCGTACCGGAGAGATTCTGGCCATGGCCAACTATCCGCGCTTTAATCCGAATGAGTACGCTAGGTACAACCCCAACGCCTGGATCAATCGCGCGGTGAGTCATGTCTACGAACCCGGTTCAACTTTCAAGATCGTTACTGCGGCCGCCGCCCTCGAGGAGGGCCTAACTAATCCCGCCGAGCCGATCGACTGCCAGAAGGGGTTGATTGTGCTTTTTGGCCATCGGATTCACGACCATAAACCTTTTGGCATTCTGACCGTGAAAGAGATCATGCAGTATTCGTCCGATGTTGGCGCGATCAAGCTGGGGTTGCGGCTGGGCGACGGCCGATTCGCCACCTATATCGATCGTCTTGGCTTCGGAAAGCCCACGAACATTGATCTTCCCGGTGAGGAACGGGGGTTAACCAAACCGGCTTCGCGCTGGTCGAAGATCTCGATCGGCGCGATCTCGATGGGACAAGAAATTGGAGTCACTCCGCTGCAGATGCTGAACATGGTCTCAGCTATAGCCAATGGTGGAATCCTCTACCGGCCGTACGTCGTAAAAAAGGTCCAACACCCACAAAAGGGTATCTTCCGCGAAATGAAGCCGCAAGGCCAGCGCGTTATGTCCGCCGGGACGGCCTTCAAACTACAGGACATGTTGGAGGTCGTCGTCACAGATGGGACGGCGAAGGCATCGAAGTTGGAAGGATATCGGGCTGCCGGCAAAACAGGGACAGCACAGAAGATCGATGAGAGCGGCCGCTACTCGAGAACAAAATTTGTCGCTTCGTTCGCTGGGTTTGCTCCCGCTTCCAATCCGGTAGTTTCGATCATCGTGGTTGTTGACGAGCCGGTGGGTTCGCATATGGGCGCCGACGTCGCTGCCCCGGTGTTCAAGCGCACGGCGGAGCAGATCTTGCGATACCTGTCGGTGCCTCCCGACGTGCCATCCTACGCGCCGCAGTACACTTTCTTGCAGAAGGAGGCCAGAAACCAGAGGCCGGGACCCAGAAGTCAAAAATCACAAGACAGAACTCAGAAACCAGGGCACGCGAAAGCTTCTGCCTCCCTCTGGCTTCTAGCTTCTGGCTCCTGGCTTCCTTCTGCGAACGGCAGTCCCGAGCTTGGCGACATCGTTATCCCCGATTTCTACGGAAAATCTCTTCGACAAGTCACCGAAGAGTGTTTGAAGGCCGGTCTGCAATTGCGATCGATGGGCTCCGGCGCCGCAGTCGAGCAGGTGCCTCCGGCCGGCGCCACGGTGCGCGGCGGTTCGCGCGTTCAGGTGCGGTTTTCGAGTAAAGTGGTGAGATAGTCCCGGATTAGAGGTTCCCCATCCGCGGCTACGTCGAAGGCCTTATGAATTTGCGTGAACTCCTCTCCGGCTTGAACGATTCGTGGAACCCGAACGGATGGAAATCGATTTCTGCCCCAGGCTATTGCAAATGGAGCTGCGGGCATCGTTTCCTGCGCGCCTCCCCTCGAATCGCTGGCCATGCCTTGGATTCAGGTGGACGATGAGCGCGCCGCCCTCGCGATTCTGGCTGCAAATTTTTACCAGCATCCGACGGAAGAACTACACCTGGTCGGCGTGACGGGCACGAACGGAAAGACAACCACCACCTACTTGGTTGAATCGATACTGCAGGAGGCCGGCCATACGGCGGCCGTTCTGGGAACGATCGAATATCGGGGTCCCGGATTTGACTATGCAGCGGAGCGTACGACGCCCGAAGCTCCGGATCTGGAACGCCTGTTCAGGCAAGTCGTCGATGCCGGATGGCGTTACGCCGTGATGGAGGTTTCTTCTCACGCGATCGAGATGAAACGCGTCATGGGCTTGCAGTTCGAGATAGCGGTCTTTACGAACCTTAGCCGCGACCATCTCGATTTTCATGGCGACATGGAATCGTATTTTGAAGCCAAGAAAAAACTTTTTACAGGTCTGACTGGAGTGAAGCCAAAACTGATGGTCCTGAACATGGATGACCCGAGGTATGAAAGCCTGCGGGCCATCGACCCGCCACGCGTGATCACTTATGGAATGCAACCTGCGGCGGAGATTTGTCCATCACACTACCACTTCGGCTGGGATGGCACGGACGCGACGTACAAGACGCCGTTGGGCGAACTGGAGGTGCACACGTCTCTGATGGGGAAACCCAACCTTTACAATATAGGCGCCTCCATCGGAGTGGCTGTCGGCCTCGACATTCCTAGCGGCGCCGTCCAAAGTGGCCTTCAAAGACTCCGCAATGTACCGGGCCGGTTTGAACTCGTCAGCGCCGGACAGCTTTTCCGCGTGATCGTGGATTACGCCCATACGGACGACGCCCTCGAAAAAGTCTTACGGTCTGCTCGTGAGATTACGTCCGGAAAGGTCATCGTTGTGTTTGGCTGCGGCGGCGAACGGGATCGGACGAAGCGGCCGGTTATGGGTGAGGTTGCCACGCGCGAAAGCGACTACGCCGTCGTGACTTCCGACAATCCCCGGGGAGAAGACGCGATGGAGATCATTAGAGAAATTGAGGGCGGAATGAAAGGCGCCCGTTACAGGGTGGTTGCCGATCGGCGTGAAGCCATCAGGACGGCCCTTGGTGAAGCGCAAAAAGGCGACACGGTGGTTATTGCAGGGAAGGGCCACGAAACGTACCAGACCATTGGCGACAGATCTTACGCGTTTGACGATCGCGTGGTTGCACGCGAGTTACTCGATGAACTTATCTCTGGAAGACATCAATAAAGCCGTCGGTGGCATACTCGACGGGCCCGCCAACGTGAAAGTTCGAGGTTACTCGATCGACACGCGAACGCTCGATCCGGGTGATTTGTTTTTTGCGATCAAGGGTCCGCATTTCGACGGCCACCATTTTATCGCTCCAGCTTTCGAAAAGGGGGCCGCGGGGGTGGTGGTTGAAGAGAATTTCGGATTACAGATTGCGGATTTCGGATTTGGGGAAAATACCCAGGCTCAGGCGGGCCCTCCAAATCCGCAATCCGAAATCCGCAATCCGAAACCCCGGGGTCCCATCATTCGCGTCAAGTCCACGATCGACGCCCTTCAGAAGCTTGCGCGTGAAGTCCGCCGCCGTTGGGGCATGCCCATCATTGGCGTCACCGGGAGCGCCGGAAAGACGACGACGAAGGAAATGTTCGCGAACGTTCTCGGTAAAAAGTTCACGGTTCTTCGTTCGGTCGGAAACCTGAATAACGAGTTCGGTCTTCCATTGTGCCTGTTGCGCGCGGAGCGGTATCAGAACATCGCTGTCTTGGAAATGGGAATGTCTGCCAAAGGCGAAATTCGAAAGCTGGCTTCAATTGCGGAGCCGAACGAGGGCGTGATTACCAATGTGAATCCGGTACACCTGGAGTTTTTCAAGTCCGTGGACGAGATCGCCGAGGCCAAAGCCGAGCTTCTCGAAGGCTTGCATGATCCGAAAACGGCGTATCTCAATAACGATGACTCGCGCGTGCGCGCTATGGCGCGCCAGTTCAACGGAAAAATTGTCACGTATGGCATAAAAGCGGTGGCATCGTTCAAAGTCCAGCAGGTTCAAGACCTGGGATTGGACGGTACCGCTTTCACGGTCCATCACGGACGCAAGGATGTGAATTTCGTGTTGCCTCTTCTGGGGCAGCACAATGTCGCCAATGGGCTGGCGGCAATCGCTGTCGGAGCAACGCACGAGATGCCCTGGGAACAGATTCGCGAGGCCATCAGCGAGACGAAACCGGAAAAGATGCGCGGCCAGGTGATCAAGTTCAGAGAGGGATTCGCCGTGATCGATGACTCTTACAACTCGAACCCGCGCGCTCTTTCCGAGATGATTCGCTTCCTCGCCAAGCTCCAGGGCTATCAGAGAAAGATCCTTGTTGCTGGTGAAATGCTCGAACTCGGCCGCG
This sequence comes from Acidobacteriota bacterium, assembly GCA_003222815.1. Lineage (GTDB taxonomy): Bacteria > Acidobacteriota > Terriglobia > 20CM-2-55-15 > 20CM-2-55-15 > 20CM-2-55-15. The sequence goes on from QHXC01000205.1 coordinate 10,939, forward strand.
AAGGTCCCGAGCTGCATCGCAGTTGCGGGCGCGAAGCAGCCCGTGCAGGTGTGAACCTGATCGTTGGGGTTCAAGGACTCGCCCAGCAGATTTTGGAAGGTGCGGCCGAAGCAGGAATGGACCGCTCCCAGTTGAAATTCGTTCCCAACGCTGTGGAAACCGGCGAACTGCTGGCGGGCACCGTGCAGAAAGATGATGTCCTTCTTGTAAAAGGATCACGAGGAGTAAAGCTCGACCAGGCGATCAACTTGTTGAGGGCAAGTTTTTCGAGCATGGAACCATGAGGGATTTCGGATTGCGGATTTCGGATTGCGGATTTGGGGAACCGCGTTGTGCCAAGCAGTTTCTCCAATCCGCAATCCGCAATCCGCAATCCGCAATCTGATTTTGATGCTGTACCACATTCTGTACGAATTTCTCTATCCGCTGAACCGGTACTGGCCGCCGCTAAGGGTGCTGAACGTTTTCCAGTACATCACCTTCCGCACGGCGTATGCCAGTATCACGGCCCTGATGATCAGTTTGTTTTTGGGGCCGTGGCTGATCAGGCGTTTGCGTGAGTTTCAGATCGGGCAGCAGATTCGGCAAGAGGGACCGAAATCCCATCAGGCGAAGGCGGGCACTCCGACGATGGGTGGCATTCTCATTGTGGTCTCCATCATCTTACCGACGCTGATGTGGGCGAATCTCCGGGTTCGCTTCGTCTGGCTTCTCATTCTTTCAACTCTCGCGTTTGGCGCTGTGGGATTGGCTGATGATTACATCAAGATTGTGCGTAAGCGGTCGCTTGGACTGACACCGCGCGAAAAGATTGGATTGCAGGCCCTGTTGAGCATCAGCATTGGTGTTCTTCTTCTGTACCTCATGAATCGCGGTATTTATTCCACAAAGCTGACCGTGCCGTTCTTCAAGTTTTTCGCTCCGGACCTGCTGATCGACCGGCTGTTCCCGACCCAGTTTTGGTTCCTCGGGTACGTTCCGTTTCTGGTCTTTGTGGCGATCGTGATTGTCGGGGCCTCCAACACCGTCAATTTGACGGATGGACTGGATGGTCTCGCGATTGGATGCACATTGATTGCAGCGGCTGCTCTGACGGCTTTGACGTACATTACCGGACACTCAACGCTATCGGACTACCTCGACATTCAGTACATCCCTCAAGTGAGTGAGGTCACGATCTTCTGCGGATCCATGGTGGGAGCAAGCCTCGGCTTCCTCTGGTACAACGCGCATCCCGCCGAGGTTTTCATGGGTGATGTCGGCTCGCTCGCGCTGGGCGGCGCGATCGGCACAGTGTCCGTCATCATCAAACAGGAATTGCTGCTCATCTTAATTGGAGGCGTGTTTGTCGTCGAGGGATTGTCTGTAATGATCCAGGTCGTGTCGTTCAAGTCTCGCGGAAAGAGAGTCTTTCTCATGGCGCCCCTGCACCATCACTTTGAAATGCTGGGCTGGAAGGAATCGAAGATCATCATCCGATTCTGGATCGCATCATTAATCTTCGCACTCTTTAGCTTATCGACGTTGAAGTTGAGATGAGGGCAATGTCGAAATTCGACATTCGAGATTCGATATCTAATGGCTAAGAAACTAAAACCCGATCGCATTCTTTTCCTTGTGACGCTTGTACTCGTCGGGTTTGGTGTGGCGATGGTGTTCAGTTCGTCCGCGATCGTCGCGAAGGAAAAGTTCGGGGATCCGAATTACTTCTCCTTGAAACAGCTCATTTCGGCGACGCTCGGGCTGGCTGTGATGTTTGTGATCATGAAAGTGGACTACCACGTCTACCGGCATCCCGCGATGGTCTTTTCGGTCCTTGCGATGGTCGTCGCGCTGCTTGTGCTTGTGTTGTTCCTGACAGCTTCCGCAAACACGCATCGATGGATTCAGCTTTCGGGGTTTTCCGTTCAGCCGTCCGAACTGGCGAAGCTCGCGCTCATATTCTTCCTGGCCTATTTTCTGGAAAGACGGAAAGGCCGGGTGAACGACATTCCATTTACGCTCATCCCGATTGGCGTGATCGTCGCGCTACTTGCCGGGCTTATCGTACTTCAGCCGGATCTGGGAACGGCCGTTGCATTGCTGATCACCAGCGCTGTCCTGTTGTTCGTTGCGGGACTGGATCTCCGCTGGGTTGCCATGTCCATGATCTTTGCGGCCCCGGCAATTTACCTTCTGGTCTTTCGTGTGGCGTACCGCCGCCAGCGCATTCTCGCCTTCTTGAATCCATGGGAAGAGCCGCTCGGACGCGGTTTTCAAATTATTCAATCCTTGATCTCCGTCGGGGGCGGCGGCATCGCTGGCCTCGGATTCATGGAAGGCAGGCAGAAACTCTTCTACCTACCCGAAGCCCACACGGATTTCATATTTGCGGTTATTGGTGAAGAACTTGGCATGATCGGCACGTGCGGCGTGCTGGCGCTGTTCACGATCTTTATGTGGCGTGGTCTTCGCGCGTCCGTGCACGCGCCAGACTTGTTCGGATTTTATCTGGCGCTCGGCATCACGATGATGGTCTCAGTGCAGGCATACATCAATATGAGCGTGGTGCTGGCCCTATTACCGACAAAGGGGATCCCGCTGCCGTTTCTGAGTTACGGCGGCAGTTCGTTCGTAGTGATGCTTGCCGCTGTGGGCATCTTGTTGAACGTCTCGCAGCAATCGAGTTGAGGGGAAAATGGGGACACAGGGCTACGTCCCCATTTTCCCAATCTGGTCCTGAGTTGGGATGCATGAGAGTCATCATTGCAGGCGGTGGAACGGGCGGACATTTGTTTCCTGGGATTGCGGTTGCCCGGGAGATTCAGAGGCGTGATGCCCAATCCGACATTCTGTTCGTAGGGGCCAAGCAGGGAATTGAGTCGAAGATTGTTCCGAGAGAAGGATTCCGGTTGAAAACACTGCCAATCGGCGGGATCAAGGGAGTTGGTTTTGCACGGCGGGTCAGGAATCTAGTTGGCATGGTAGAGGGCGTATTCAAAGCGCAAGGCATTCTCCGGAATTTCAAGCCGGACGTCGTTATCGGCGTCGGCGGATACGCGTCGTTTCCGATGCTGATGGCCGCGATACTCGGCGGCTATCCGCGAGTCATTATGGAACAGAACGCGACCCCGGGCCTTGCGAATCGGGCTTTGGGCCGATGGGTGCATTTCGCAGCCGTGTCGGACCCGCAAACACAGTCGTACTTCGGCGGCCGTGCTGTGGTGACAGGCAATCCGGTCCGTCCCGAATTCAAATCCATACCGCCAAAGGAGCACCACGTCCCGTACACAATTCTGATTTTTGGAGGCAGTCAAGGTGCACAGTCAGTGAACCGTGCGCTGATGGAAGCGCTCCAACATCTGATGGATTGGAAAGATCGCCTGCGGTTTGTGCACCAAACCGGTGAGCGGCAGTTGGATGAAGTGAAGCGCGCTTACGCCAGCGCTGGGTTTGAGGCCGATGTGCGCGTTTTTTTTGATGATTTTCATCAGCAGTATGCCGCTGCGGATCTGATCGTGTCCCGGTCCGGCGCAACCACGGTGGCGGAGATCAAAGCGGCGGGCCGAACCGCAGTCTTGATTCCTTTTCCGTTCGCAACGGATGATCACCAGACCAAGAACGCCCGTGTTATGGCCGATGAAAACGCTGCCGTGCTCATTCACAATGCCGAATTAACCGGCAAACGTCTAGCGGACACGATTCGTGAACTGGTGGGAGATCCCGTGCGCCTGAAGGAAATTGAATCCAACGCGCGCCGCATCGCAATCCTTGATGCCGAGCAGCGCATCGTCAATCTCGTGGAGGCCGCGATCGACAGGCATGCTGAAGCGGTTTAAGCACATTCACTTTGTAGGAATCGGGGGAATCGGCATGAGCGGAATTGCCGAAGTGCTGCTGAACCTCGGCTACAAAGTGACGGGTTCGGATGTGCGCGCGACTGCCATCACCGAACGTTTGGAAGGGCTCGGGGCCACGATCTATCCGCGGCACGACGCGCAAAACGTGACGGGCGCTCATGTGGTCGTGACTTCCTCCGCGGTGCGTCCGGACAATGCCGAAATCCAGGAAGCGGAGCGCCGTAAGGTCCCGGTCATCCCGAGAGCGGAGATGCTGGCGGAGCTGGCGCGCCTCAAATACAGCATCACGATAGCCGGCACTCACGGGAAGACGACAACCACCTCGATGATCGCGACTGTTTTGGATCGCGCAGGCATGGATCCTACCATCGTTGTAGGTGGCCGGTTGGATACGATTGGCAGCAATGCGCGTCTAGGCAAAGGCGAGTTCATCGTCCTGGAAGCGGACGAAAGCGACCGGTCGTTTCTTTTGCTTTCGCCAACCATAGCCGTTGTGACCAACATCGAGGCGGATCACCTCGATCATTATCGCGACCTGGAAGACATTCAGACGGCTTTCCTGACCTTCATCAACAAGGTCCCTTTCTACGGCGCGGCGATTCTCTGTCTCGACGAGCCGGCCGTGCAGTCGCTGATACCGAAGATTAAACGCCGGATTGTGACCTATGGTACGGCTGCGCCGGCTGACGTTTCTATCACCGACGTCAACATCGACGGCCTTGGTTCGAGTTTCATTTTGCGTTTCAACGGCGGCGCGAAGCAGAAATTCAGGCTCCATGTTCCCGGCATGCACAACGTCCTTAATGCCACTGGCGCCTTCGCCGCTGCCCGCGAAATGGGGGTCGAGCCGAACGTCATTGCCGCGGCTCTGGAAAGCTTCCCGGGTGTTGAACGCCGGTTCCAGGTCAAATCGCGTGTCGGAGTCACCGTCATTGACGACTACGCCCATCATCCTACGGAGATCCGCGCCACTCTGGGCATTCAACCTTGCGGACTCCGTACTGATTCTCGATATCTATCCCGCGGGTGAAAACCCAATCGAAGGCATCACAACGCAAGCCCTGATCGAAAAGATCAAGAGCTTCGGTCACAAAAACGCGATCTATGCACCGGATTTCGAAATGATCGAATCCTACATCGTCGCCAGCGCTAAAGACGGTGATGTCGTAATCGTCATGGGCGCAGGCAATGTGACAAAGCTTTCGGACATTCTTTCGGAAAGGTTTTCGAAGACCGCATGAGAGGAATTTCGGATTTGGGATTTCGGATTTGGGATTTGGGGAACGGCTTGGTTCGAGGTGGTCCCCCAAATCCGCAATCCGAAATCCGCAATCCGAAATCCAAAATGGATTCCTGATGGCCCAAGGACGACTTATTCGTTTCGCTCAATTTACCATGCTTGCCGTATTCCTAGCGGCTTTGGGCTTGGCGTCCTATTCCCTGATTCACTACCTCAGAACCGCCCCAAGTTTCGAAGTCCGGAAGCTGTCCGTTTCTGGAATCAAACGGGTGGAAGAGAACCAGGTATTGGCCAAGGCCGGGTTCGAGGTTGGTACGAATGCTTTCAAGGTGGACCTGCGGAGAATCCGTCAACGCGTAGAAGAGCTTCGATGGGTAAGGTATGCGTTGGTCGAGCGCGTGCTGCCGGATCAGATCATCATCAAGGTCATCGAGCGCGAGCCCATCGGTCTTGCCCGTATCCGCGGCGATGTCTACCAGTTCGATATTGACGTGGTGATCCTGGAGCCCGGTCCGGTCAGCGGCCCAAGCCTTCCAGTTCTCGAT
>QHXC01000206.1 GCA_003222815.1 Acidobacteriota bacterium
TACAGAGTATCCGAGCCAGGGAATATGGCCAAGCGACAAGAACAACTTTGCGCCTGCAGTCGGGTTTGCCTGGTCGCCCACCTGGCTTGGTAAAGACAAAACCACTATACGCGGTGGATACCAGATCGCGTACCAATTACCTGGCAATACCCTTTCATGGATTGGCTCGGACGCTGGAAACACGCCGGGATTGGTTTATCAACCCATCGATAGGGGAACCGGCGAATACCGGGATTATTCAAACATCCCCATTCCGCTGCCAGTGACGCTCACGCCAGTGTCTCCAACGGTATTCCCTGTCACGGACCGATCCCAGGTTCTGTCGGTCTTCGCTCCGGACTATACAACGCCCTATGTTGAGACGTTCACGTTGGGAATTACGCGGGCGCTGACCTCGAATCTGACACTGGACGTCCGGTATCTCGGCGACCGCGGCATGAAACTCCACTCCTCGATGAATCTCAACGAAGCGGACTTCAGAAACAACGGGTTACTCCAGGCTCTGTCCATCACGCGGGCTGGCGGCGATGCGCCGATGTTCGATCAGATGTTCAAAGGTCTGAATCTTGGGAGCGGTGTTGTGGGCACCGACCTCTCGGGATCGGAGGCGCTGCGCCGCAATTCGTCCTTCCGAAACTTCATCGCAAACGGGGACTTCGCGAGTGTCGCTCGCGCTCTGAACACAACAAATGTTGGTACTGTCCAGCCCAGGGGGCAGGTCGTTAACGGCGGCACGCTCCGCTCGAGCGGATTGTTTCCGGAGAATTTCATCGTGGCCAACCCCCAGTTTTCCACGCTCAACTACCGCAATAACTCCGACAGTTCGAACTACCACTCGCTGGAGGCCGCGTTCACCGTTCGCCCCACACATGGCATCGCCTACCGGGCGGCGTATACCTGGAGCCGCAGCCTCGCCGTGAGTGGAGGAGTGAACTTAGGTGGTACCTTCAACGGCACATACCGGGATCTCTTAAACCGAAATGCGGATTACACCCTTCAGTCAACGCACCGGGCTCATGATTTCCGGAGTTATGGAACGTTCGAGCTGCCCTTCGGTCCAGGCAGGTTGCTCGGCGCGAACTCCTCGGGCTGGTTTGCGCGGCTGATCGAGGGCTGGGACATTGGAACGATCGTCAACCTCACATCCGGTGCTCCGCTTTTTGTTATTGGCGGGCAAACGATCTATGGTTTAACGACGCTTGTGGGCGGGGAAACCGCCTCCCGTATGAACGGGCAAACCGTCACTGGCATCGGTACCCCAGACATTGTCGGAGAGTTTCCGCGTGACGGAAAGGTCGTCTGGCCACTCAAACAGGGCGACGCATTCGGCAATTTCTTTTCACAGCAATACCAGAGAGTGCCCGATCCGGCGTGCGCCAGTGTGGCCGCAACGCTCGCACCGTTTTGCACTCTCACTGCGCTTGCAGATGCCAACGGAAAAATTGTCTTGCGGAATGCTGCGCCTGGACAACTCGGATCGCTCGGACTGAATCCGCTCACGGGGCCGGGAATGTGGAGCTTCGACGCGAATCTCCTGAAGACGATCAAGATTGCGGAGTCGAAAACTCTGACGCTGCGTGTGGATGCACGCAATGTGTTCAACCATCCGATACCCGGAGATCCCAATCTAAACATTAACTCGGGTACGTTCGGCGAGATTAATTACAAGACTGGAAATAGAAGGTTGCAAGGTCAAATTCATTTCCAGTTCTGAGCGAATTCAGAATCTACTCGAACTGGTGTGCAGGCACAGATCAAACCGAGATGGCTTAAGTAGACGTAAAATAGACGGACCCGGCAAGCCAAGTAGACTGTGAGACTCCTGTTAACACTCCTGTTGAGATTCCTTGCCGCTCCGGGCAGGGTGCGTTAGGATGAGACCAAACGCGCTAGCAAGACACAAAGGAGCCACTATGAAATACGTGCCATTGATCTTCGGTGCGGCGGTGTTCGCCACTGCGATGGCTGGAGGGATGAGCCTGACCGGCAAGCCCGCTACCGACACCACGCCGACGTTTAACAAGGACGTCGCGGCGATTTTGTTTAACAACTGCGTGATTTGCCATCGGCCCAACCAGATAGCGCCAATGACGCTGATGTCTTACAAAGAGGTGCGTCCCTGGGCGCGGGCCATTAAAGAAAAAATCATAAAAGGGGAGATGCCGCCGTGGCGTGCGGATGCGCGGTTTGGCACGTTCCGCAATAATCGGCGCCTGACTCCGGAGCAGACCAAGACCATTGTCGCTTGGGTTGATGGTGGCGCTCCCGAAGGTGATACACCGTTGACGGCTGAGCTGCCGGTTTTCAAAGACGGCTGGAGCCATCCGTCTGGGCGCCCGCCCGATTTTGTTCTCGAGATGGCTGAACCGTTTAACGTTCCAGCCCTGGGGGAGCTTCCGAATTTCACCATCTACCAGGAGCTTCCACCGGAGCTCAAACAGAAAGAACACTTTCTTGAAGCCATTCAGATTCTCCCGGGAGTGATACCGGCCGTGCATCATGCAAGTTTTGGCATTGTGCCTCTGGCGCCTGGGCAAAAGGTTGGAACAGGGGAAGCATGGCCTGGTGGGCCGATCATCCCAGGAGCGTTACTCGATGCGAAGACCGGCAAGTCGGTAGGTTTGCAAGGTGACGCCAACGAAGTGGCAGCGGGCGAAGGTGACCCAACGGATGCAGGCGTGAACGTCCGCCGTAGAACAGAGCTAGGAACGAGATTCTGCTGCTACGTTCCAGGGGGCAACTTCCAGCAATTTCGTTCAGGAGCGGGCAAGCGCATCCCGGCCGAGGGCTACATCGCGTGGGGTATGCATTACACGCCGATCGGCAAGCCCGTGGTGGACCGGACGCGGGTAGGTTTTTGGTTCCAAAACGAAATGACGCATGAAATCGTCGAAATCAGCACCGGCAACCAAACGCATATCGTCCTCGGGAAGCAGTTGGTTGACGACGAATTTACGCCTGTTCGCACCGCCGGAGTCGGAAACACCGGTTTTCCAGCGCTCCCCGTCATTCCGCCGCATGCAAAGAATTGGGCGATTACCTCAATCAGGGCTTTTCAGGACGACGTAACGCTGTATACGTTGTGGCCGCATATGCACACGCGCGGCAAGGAGATGACGTACCTTCTGACGTACCCGGATGGCCGCGAAGAAGTGCTGTTGAGCGTCCCGAATTATGACTTCAACTGGCAAATCTTTTACGAGTTGAAGGAGCCGTTGAAGATACCTGCCGGGAGCACGATCAAGACGATCGGGTCCTACGACAACTCGTCGGCGAACAAGTGGAATCCTGCGCCGCAGAAGGAGGTCTACTGGTCTGAGCAGAGTTGGGACGAAATGTACACCGGATTTCTGGATATCTCGGTCGACAAACGGGATCTTCGGTTGACGAAGAAGATGACCAACCCGCGGCCGACCGGTGGGGTGCAATAAGCAACGATTGTCGGGTCACTTTGAACAATAAGCCACGGATTTAGCGGATTGAAATCCGCGTAATCCGCGGCTTATTTTTGCTTTAGTCCGCCTTCAATTACGTCGAGGAATGTCATGAGACCAGGTTTCATCTTATTGTCGTTCGTCTTTTGTTATCTATTCGGTGTTACTGCCTGGGGCGAGCTTCAAGCTGGGGCTCAATCTCAAGCGGGTAGCCCGCCCGCCACAACTCGGCGAGAGGAGCGGCAGCGGCGGGAGGTGCAACCAGGGGCGACACAGGGAGCCGTTCTCACGGATGTGACCGACGCACAGCCGAAGTTCAACATGGATTACTTCGTTGGTGAATGGGACTTCGAGTCGAACGTGTCAGAAAGCCCGCTTGGTGCAGGTGGACCAATCTCGGGGTCGGAAACTGTCAGAAACGTTTTGGATGGCCGCTTTTGGGACATCACGATAAAAGGCGAAGGGCCCGAAGGTCCGTTCACCGGAAAGGGCATCATCACTTACCAAGACAGCTTCTCTGGCCAGTCTTACATGAGGTACGAGATCACGCAGGGAATAGCATTGCTCAAAACGGGAAATCTTGGCTGCGATCTCGGAGGAACTTGCAGCCTGTACTTCGAAACTCCACCGTTTGAGCACAACGGTGCGCGGATACAACTGCGGGGAAGGTACTATCTGACGTCGCCTTTCTCCTACCGCGTGACGACCGAGATCGCCGTCGACAAGGGCGAGTACCGGAACTGGAGAACGATGTGGTATACGAAGAATGAAAAAGCGAAGCCGCCGGCTATTAAGTAAAGCGAGACTTGTTGATCTGGTAAATAAGGAAATCTTCCCAGAGAGAGGTTTCATGAAAGGACATAGAGTTTTTGGAGTGCTTGCTCTTCTTGTGTGTGGGTCGACTGGTATCCTCGCTCAGCAACGAGAAACCGATTTGTCCAAGCCGAAGGTTCCGCTTGTGAGTGTGGTGGGATGTGCGACTCGTACGGCCGAGGGCACTTGGATGCTGACGAAGGCAACGGCTGGCGTCGAATCAAAAGTGCTGTTCATGAGCGCGAAAGAGATTGAGGAGGCCAAAAAGAAAGCTTTGGGGAACAACCGGTATAAGCTCATTGGCACTCTCGAATTTCTCACGAAAGAAGAGCTACTGAAAGACGCGCACCGGGCAGATTTCACGCGGCCGGAGGTTGCGAACGCGACGGGGCAGCTTCAGGATGGCCGCAAGCTCATCGTCAAGGGTCTTCTGATCACGGCCCCGAACGAAAAACGATTGAACCTCGTTTCCCTGCAGAGTCTGGCCGATACCTGTAACTGACTCGCTCTGGGCCCTAGCTCAGGCGCTCTCCTGCGGGATCCAGTAACCCACGTTGGTGATCCCGTGCCTTGCATAGATGGCGGCTGTTCGGCTTGCGAAACGCGTTGCGAGCGCATCGAGGAGGTTGCCACCCTATACCGCACGGCATTTCCGGATCTCGAGGTCAAGATCGAAGAGATGGTCGCGGAGTCGAAGGAGGTTTGCGATGATTCTTACGCTTCGGACGAGTTTCACGCCGATTTTCGTGCCTGCGGTGATCGCGACGTTTGGACTACGCGGCGGATGTCGGTCCGCACCGGTTGAGGAAATACGTTCTCAAGTGACTTCATGGATGCGAAACCTTGTCGCTTCCCGCAAATTGGAGCTTCAGATCTCCTGATGTCGCCAGGGGATTCCCGCCGGTCGAGGAAAACAGATGAGCCGAACGCGGGCTGAAGCGCGCGACTACATGCAGCCTGCGCGTTATCTCAAGCTTGTAGTCGCGGGCTTTAGCCCGCGTTCACGCTCGCGATGAACTGCATTTCTCAATCGATTCAGAAATGCAGCAATTTTGAATCTCCAATAGTCTGTCCTATTTCGGCAGCGTTCCTTTTCCATCCAGAACAAAGGTCAATAGCTTCGGTGGAACGGTCGGTCCCGCCGGCGCATTGCCCGGGACGGCCCCCGGCGCGGGCGGCGGCGCGTTGGGTAGTGGAGGCAGTACGATTCCCTGCCCGCCAAGGAAAGCGACGTATTGTTTTCCATCGAGCATATAAGTGATCGGCGGGCCCATGCCACCACGCAATCCAGTTTGAATGTCTAATAGCTTTTCACCCTTGTCAGCGCTATAAGCGACGAAGTGACCGTCGGGGATCACCTGGAACACGAGATTACCGGCCGTCGTGACCGTCCCGCCTCCAACGGCTCCTCCGCCTGGGGTGCGCCAACGTTCCTTTTGTGTGACAGGATCCCAGGCGACAAGCATGAAGTGTTGTCCTTGGGATGGCACTGGTCCAATCGCCGGGGGAGAAGGACGTGTGGGTCGCGATGTCGTTTCGGGGGTTGGGCCAGCGCCGGGGCGGATAATTCCGGTATTTCGTTCTCCCGGCTTGTAAACGAAATCTGTTTCGAGCGAGAACGTGCGGTTACCATCGGTCGTCGTCGGAATATAAACCAGACCCGTTGAAGGATTGAACGACATGGGCGACCAGTTATGGGCTCCATTCGGAGACGGCGCCAACGTGATGGTTTCTTTGTTTTGATCGTAGTGCGCTTCCGGATTCACAACCGGCCGGCCTGTTTCCGGGTCGATGCCTTTTGCCCATGTAACCTGCGCAAAGGGCTGAGCCGAAATGAACGCCCCCGTGATGCGATCCAGAACGTAATAAAAACCGTCCTTATTCGCCTGCATGATGACCTTACGCTGGCGGCCATTGATCATCAGATCCGTGAGTATGAATCCCTGGACGCTGTCGTAATCCCAGGAATCGCCTGGCACCGGCTGGTAATACCACTTCAACTCGCCGGTGTCCGGCTTAACGGCGAGAATCGAACACACAAACAAGTTGTCTTTGCCTTTCGACTGGCGAAGCTCTTCCGGCCATGGACCACCGTTGCCCGTTCCGACATATATGAGATCCGCCTCGGGATCGTAAGCCATGCCGTCCCAAACGGTTCCACCCCCGCCGAGCTTCCACCACTGTCCGGACCACGTCTCTGCTGCCTTTTTCAGCGCAGGATTCTCGAATGGTTTCGAAGGATCGCCAGGAATCGTATAGAAGCGCCATGCGAGTTGTCCGGTATTCGCGTCGTAGGCTGCGAAAAATCCGCGGACGGGGAACTCGGAACCGCTCACGCCGATGATCACCTTGCCCTTTGCGATCCGCGGCGCCATCGTGATCGTATAACTGTCCTGGGGAAATGCGACGCGCGTTTCCCAAACCGGTTTACCTGTTTCGGCATCCAGAGCTTCGAGTCTACCATCGATCACGGGCGCGATGATTTTCCCCTGATAAGTCGCAATGCCGCGATTCACAACACCGCAACAGATCTTCGGCCGCACAGCAGTCTGATTGACTTCCGGATCCCATCGCCATCGTTCCTTCCCTGTGCGGGCATCGACGGCAAAAACAACACTCCAATTCGTGATTCCGTATAACGAGCCATTCCAGAACAGCGGAGTGCCTTCCTGATTGCCGCCGCCCGGTCCCACGTCATACGACCAGGCCAGACCAAGCCGGCTCACATTGCTTGTGTCGATCTGTTTCAGTGGGCTGTATCGTGTTTCGCCCGGAGTCAGACCGTAAGTCAGCCATTCCTCACCAGTCTTGCCGGCATTCCTTAGCGCCTGATCGTCGATTCGCCGCGTTTGTTGGCCCGCGGCAATCCACGTGACGAACAGCAACCCAGTGAGAGACAGAAACAAGACAGTCACCTTTCGAGTGCGCATGGTTACCTCTTTGAAGTGAATTCAGAACTGTTGACGGCAATTATACGGAAGTTTCCAGTTTTTGGGCTGTTGGTGATTCTTTGATCTCCTGGCGGATTGCGGGGAGACTCCAATTTCTGCAACCCAAGAAATTGGAGTCTGTCTCCGAATTCCCTCACTTCGCAGGCCGTGGCGTTTCGCAGGGCGTCGGGCTGAACTTGGAGCCATCGGGCTCTTTCCTGAAATGAGTGCTTGTGATGAATTCGTCGGTGAGATACTTCGGGTCATTGACGATTGTGGTCACGGTGAACCATTCCGCTCCGTAATCCGAGTGTCTATCGAAATACTCGGTGACAACCGTGTTTTCGCTGTAGGGCACGCCGTTTTTTCTCAAGTATCCGGGGCGCATATGCGTCGTGACCACTTTCAGCGAACCCCCGCGGGGTTGTTGTTGGCCCCTGCCCTGAGCTCGCATTTCCCAAGAAGCTACAGAGTGTCCTTGCCACGTCGGCTGGGCCGGTGGCTGCGACTCGCCGAAGTGCAACTGCCGGGTTTGCGTCCCAGCATCCGTATCGATTCGGAGGGTGTTTTCGTTTTCCCAGGTGATGCGGACCCGTCCGGGATTGCGCATGACGTTACCCACACCAAACGCCTTGCATTGATTCCCGGCGGCCTCGTCCTTGGCAAGATCCCAGGTATCGGCAACGCGGCGGCCTTCGGCGTTAAGAGGAAGGCTGGCGTAGTCTCCCTTCGATGGGGTGACCATGCGAAAGCGCCAGTCTTCGGTTACGATGGACACCCAATATCCCGTGAGATCGATTGGGGCGGCGGCTTGAGGCGATCTCGGTGGTTGTTGCCCGCGCTGAGCGCCTTGCGCTGCGGCGTCGTTGTTCAGGCCAGTCGCGGCGGCAAGCAGCACGATCATGGCGAAGAGCGGCACAACATGCGTCCATCGAATTTTGCAATTCATGTTTCCCTCCGATCTACGGGAAAGTTGACGCTTCAACCATAACGCACCCGTTTTATTTGGTCAGGCCACTCACCGGACCAAGGTAGGCCATCAAGCGGCCCGCTGTGATGGATCCGATCCAAAACGTCAAGGATGTAAGCGCCAGGACTCTGCCATTCATTGAGACAGGTCGTTTATCGAGCAATGGGTCGCGGAACACGTGCTTCTTGAGCAAAAAAA
>QHXC01000683.1 GCA_003222815.1 Acidobacteriota bacterium
TCCTCTATTTCCCGGCTTCCTTCCGCTCAATCCGCCGGCATTCATCGATCACTCGCTCGAACAGCCGCTGCAAACTTTCGTTATCCAGTGGACCGTTGTTCTCCTCCCGAACGCGCCGAAAGACTTCGCGCTCTCTCTGTGGATCGTAGACGCGCATGTTCAGAGCCCTTTTAAGCCTGCCGATTTCAATTGCACATCGGGAACGCTCGTTTAAAAGCTCGACCAGCTTTTGGTCGATCTCATCAATTTTCTCGCGCCAGTCATCGATACTCATTTCGATTGAGAACCTTTCAACCAGGCCGTGAAGGCCGCCACGCGTTCGACCAGATCCGGTCTCCCGATATTCTCCTCGACCGCTTTAACGATGGAACTGCCCACGATCGCTCCGTCCGCCTCCTGCCACACCGCACGGACATGCTCGGGACGCGAAATGCCGAATCCAACCGCAATCGGTGTCCTTGTGTGCATTCGCAGCGTTTGCAAAAATTGCTTAAGGTCGGCCGCGAGTTCTTGCTGCTCGCCCGTAACCCCGGTCCGCGACACTGCGTACAAAAATCCAGTCGACGCCGCCGCAATCTTCTTGATACGTTCCGGCGAACTGGTCGGCGCCACTAGAAAAACCGTGTTCAAACCGGAGTGACGCATGGTCCGGAGGAATGGCTCGGACTCTTCTACGGTGAGGTCGCTCGCAAGCACACCATCAAAACCCGCGTTCACGGCGTCTGCGGCCAACCGTTCTAGACCATGGTTCAGCAGCGGATTGAAGTAGCTGAACAACACCAGCGGAATCTCGGACTTCTTCCGGATGTTCTTCCCCAGCTCCAACACCCGGTGAACAGTGGCGCCATTCTTCAGAGCCCGCTCAGTCGCACGTTGAATAACGGGTCCATCGGCAATTGGATCTGAGAAAGGGACTCCCAATTCGATCAAATCCGCGCCTGCTTTCTCCAGGGCCAGTACAAGCTCGAGGGTCGTGTGAAGGCTCGGGTCTCCGGCCGTCAAATATGGGATAAACGCCTTCGCACTTTGGCTGTTAAGCCGAGCGAAACGCTCTTCAATTCGTGTCATGTTTTACCGGCCGCCAGTGACGCCAAATTAACGGATTCAGCTCGCGTCATTCACGAGGCTCGCGGCTATGAACTCATCAATCTCATGACTTCGTTCACATCTTTGTCGCCTCTCCCAGAAAGGTTGATCACAACAATCTGGCCACTCGGTGCATTCAGCTTCTTTGCCTGCGCCAGGGCGTGAGCGCTTTCTAGCGCCGGGATGATGCCTTCCAGCCGGCTCAACTCATCAAAGGCATCCAGCGCCTCAGCGTCGCTGATAGATGTGTACGTCACACGACCTGTATCGTGGAGCGTTGCGTGTTCTGGTCCGACCGCTGGGTAGTCCAGACCGGCAGAGACAGAATGCGTTGGAACAATCTGACCGTTCTCGTCCTGCAGAATGTAAGAAAAAGTTCCGTGCAGCACGCCGGGCCGTCCTCCGGAAAACCGGGCGGCATGATCGCCGAGTGTTGGACCGCGGCCACCCGCTTCAACACCGATCATTCGGATCTGCCTATCCGCGACGAACTCGAAGAACAGGCCGATCGAATTGCTCCCTCCGCCCACGCAGGCGACAAGCACATCCGGCGGCCGGCCCTCCTTCTCCAGAATCTGCGCGCGGACTTCGCGGCCGATGACGGATTGGAAGTCGCGAACCATGAGCGGATAAGGATGCGGACCAAGAACGGAGCCGAGCATGTAATATGTTGTGCGGACATTCGTAACCCAGTCGCGCATCGATTCATTAATGGAGTCCTTGAGCGTCTTACTTCCCGAATTCACCGGTACAACGCGCGCACCTAGCAACTTCATGCGAAAGACGTTGAGTTCCTGCCGGCGGATGTCTTCTTCACCCATGTAGATGTCGCATTGCAAGCCGAAAAGCGCGCACACTGTGGCTGTAGCGACTCCGTGTTGACCCGCACCAGTCTCGCCAATAACGCGCTTTCAGATCTTCACGCTTAAGATAAATCTTTGCACCGCCCCAGTCCCTCGAGAGGCGAGCGGCAAGGTAGAGCGGTGTTGGCCGGCCCGAGTAGTTACGAAAAAGATCGTCGAGCTGAGCGTGAAACTCGGGATCGCGCTGGACGGTTTCGTACGCGGCTTCCAGTTCCTCCAAGGGATGCATGAGCGTTTCGGGCACGAACTGCCCACCGTAGCTTCCGAAATGACCTTTCATGAATCACCCATCATACCGACGTCGGCGCGCTGAACCGCCTCAATGAACCGTCGCATTTTTTCGTAGTCTTTTTTCCCAGGCTTCGATTCCACACCGCTTGCCACGTCGACCCCGAACGGATGCAGCGTGGTGACCACCTCCGATACATTGGCCGAAGTCAGCCCGCCAGCGATAATTATCGAACCAAACGCGTTTGCACCAAACACCAGGTTCCGGTTGAATCCCGTACCCGTTCCGGATGAGCAACCATCCAGTAAAAACGTACCGCTACCGTGATTTTTCAGAGTGTCCACGCGGAAATTCGAGTCGACAGCAAACGCCTTGATTACCTTCACGCGCTGGATCATGGAGCAGTAATCCGGCGTCTCGCTTCCATGAAGCTGCACCGCGTGAAGCCCGATGGACAAAGCGAAATCCTCCAGGTTCTGAGGATCGGGATGATTCACAAAAACTCCGACGATGGTCACAAACGGCGGAACTTTGTCGATGATTTTTGCCGCCCGTGAGGCACGGATATACCGGGGGCTTTTCGGGTAAAAGTTCAGACCGATCGCGTCAGCGCCAAGCAGGACCGCGTCACGCGCGTCTTCGAATTCCGTAATGCCGCAAATTTTGACGCGTGTCACAACAAACCTCGCAATGCAGTGGCCGGATCGGGTGAGGTGACAAAATATTCTCCGATGAGAAATGCGTCAGCACCCGCCTTGAGCAGCAGCTCAATATCTTCTCTGCCGTTGATCCCGCTCTCGACGACGAAGAGACGGTCCTCCGGGATGAGCCCGGCGAGCCGGATTGAAGTTTGAACATCGACGTTGAACGTTTTGAGATCACGATTGTTGACACCGATGATGGATGCGCCCGCCTCGAGCGCCTCTCCGAGTTCCACTTCATCGTGAACCTCTACCAGCGCGTCTAGCTTCAGCTCTCGAGCTAGCGCAACGAACTCCTTCAACTCGGCGGGCTCGAGCATCGCGACGATGAAAAGAATTGCGCTCGCTCCGGCCGCCCGGGTTTCGTAAATTTGGAATGAATCGAATACGAAGTCCTTGCGGAGAACAGGAAGGTTCGAAGCCTGCCTGATTCTTTTAATCCAGCCGAGGTCGCCCTGAAAAAAATCTTCTTCGGTAACGACGGATACCGCACATGCGCCGGCCTCGGTATATATGACCGCCTGCCGCTCCACGTCGAGGTCCTGGCTCAGAACTCCCTTTGAGGGCGATGCCTTCTTAATCTCGGCAATCATACGCACTCGCTGCGGTGTCTCGAGCGCTTCTCGAAATGAAGGAACAGGCGTCGGAGTGGTGGCCATCTTTTTCACGACTGCCTCGGGCACACGCACGCGCGCCACCTGAAGCCGCTTCTGTTTGGCTTCGATAATTCGTGTCAATATGTGCGCTCGATCAAGATGCTTCATATAGTCTTCGCGTATTTGGCGTAATTCGCTGCCGCCAACCGCGCCAATTACGCGAACTCCCGCAACTGCTGGAGCTTCCGCGACGCCGCACCGCTGTCGATGGAATCCTCGGCCGCACGGATGGCCTCCTTCCAGGTGGCGGCGCTGCCGGCAACAATGGCGGCGGCGGCATTGAGCAATACAACATCGCGGCAAGGCCCCTTCTCTCCGCGTAAGACCGCCTCGATGATGCTCGCATTCGTCCCGGCGTCGCCGCCGTGGATAGCTTCGGCCGTCGCGGGCAGGATTCCAAATTCCTCCGGATGGATGGCGAACTTCTTTATTTGCCCCCTCCGCATTTCCACAATGTTGGTCACCGCAGATATCGAAATTTCATCGACGCCATCCGCACCGTGAACCACAAAAGCACACTCGACGCCCAGGCCATGAAGCGCATTGGCCATGAGATCCATGACTGCGGA
>QHXC01000207.1 GCA_003222815.1 Acidobacteriota bacterium
GTTTCTTTCATCCGCGGGCCCGGCTCAATGCGGACACGGGGGTCGCCTATGAAAAAAACGCCGGACTCGGCGGTGTCGATGAGTTCGGAGATACTCGCCGGCGATGAGTCCGCAGGATAGACGATTCTCAACGCCGCGGTTCCTCCGTCGGCCGGACCACGATGACGCCGGCCATGCGGTTGGCTTTCAAAAAATCATCCAGATCCTGCTCCACTACGCCATTTCGGCTGCGCGATGCGTGCCTCATCTTGAGACGATCACTGTCCCGGACCAGGATCCCGCAGTGAAATATATCGAGATGTTTTCGAGTGGAGGCAAAGAAGATCAGATCTCCTGTTTCGAGGCGGGCTCCCAGCCGTCGAATGTCGGATTTCGGCACACACTCGAACCGTGTTCGGATCGGAGGCAGGCCGCTCACGACATCCAGTATGCGCTCTTTGACAACCGGACGAATACCCGTCGAAAGACGCCGGACGGCTCCCATTCGCGTGTTGTTCCGAATCCAGCCGGTCATGTAATGGTTTCGGCGTTTCCACTCGACACGCCCTTGTTCGTATCGAATCTTCCGAAGAGAGTCTATGAATTCACCAGCGCCTGACGAACGCGAGAGCGCGAGAACCGTTTCAACGTAGGTGACGCAATCAAACTCGTCGAGCGATGCAGTGAACACTTCCGGGGCGCCGGCTGAACCGATAAGCGTTACCTTGTAGGAGCGTCCTAGAAAATGCCTGGAAAGAAAGTCGATTCGAGAGCCGGCGGAACCGTTGGATCTGGTCTTCGAAACGAGTTGTTCCACGCGCCGCCGGCTAAGACTCCGTGGTCGCGCGTGCTTCATCAGGTCTCCATTCTAGCACGCGCGCGAGCCAGGACCGGCTAAGCGTGCCCCGTTTCCGCTTGAGTCAAATCGATGAACTGTCCTTCGATTTTCGGATTCTCTGGGAAAAAATCCACGATCAGCATGTACGTATCACCGTCCTCAAACATATGGGACAATTCGGGGTCCATTAACCTGAATTGCTGATTACAAGCGTCGTAAGCGACGTTGATGAAGAACATCGGCAGATCTCCTTTCGCCTTCCAAGATGGATACGGGCAATTCCCCTGCCAGCGGGATGGTCGTCAGGCATCCCAAGTGCATTTATTTCAGTGCGAGCGAGAATCCGCTCATGCGGCCGATTCCGCAATTATCCAGTCACACGCGGAACTCGCGAGAAACTCTCCATAAAGACGCGCCGGTCTTCGGGTCCACTGATCGACTGTCCCCGCTCCTTCGCCAACGCATAATGACGGGCGTGCAGTTCCTCATCGCCAGCGACGGCCGCTGCTTGCGCCATCGCGGCATGTGCAAAAGCCAGGTCCCAGTCCTCGCATGGGTTGCTTTCAAAAAATGCAAGGCAACTCTTGGCGTAGTGCAGCGCCATGCCCGAATGTCCCAGGAGGGCATGCGCAAACGACAAGGTAACCTCACCTCGAGCGCTGTGAATCGGTTTTCCAACCTTCGACCAGTGGAATGCCGAAGCGCATGCAGCATGTAGCATTTCTCGATCTTCGGCGGGCGTGCGATTCGCTTTCTCGATCAAGTCCCACGCCCGATTGTTGCACTCCACGGCAAACCATCGGTTCCATTGTTCAATTATTTCCTGCGTTGGTTGTTCTGCCATGTCTACCTCCCAGATACAATTTCTCGTATCCATTGTTATCAATTGTCGAACGGAAAATAGATGGAATACTTCTTCACATGTCCGTACTGTTGGCAGGAAATTTCCATGGTGCTGGACAACTCGGTGCGAAGTCAAACGTACGTGGAGGATTGCGAGATCTGTTGCAAACCGATCGAGGTCTACTATGTGGTCGAGGATGAAGGCGTGGTGCACTTTGAAGCCAGGGTTCTGTAGCGAACGCCAAATCAAAACGATGATTGGACGTTTGTTACTTCTGTGCGTGATCATCGCAGGGTGCGTGAACACAGAGTATCGATTCGAGCGCGTTGACGGGGAGCAACCGGTCGCGCTCGGGCTGAAGTTCGATTCAATGTATGGGGTACGCGACGGCGAGTCCGTGAGGGCAGAAGCACGGTTCACCGGCGGTCACGACTCGGCGAAAGTGAACATCGCCTTAAATCTTGGACCACCGGTCCAATTCACGTCCGGTACCTACGTGGCCATCATCGGAGGACGCAGTACCGAGGGAACAGTGGCCTGCGAGTCGCTCACATTCCTGGGCGGTCAAGCCAGTGTGCCCAGCGTTGGAGGAGTTTTTGTATTGAAAGATGACGGTGGCCGTACCGCCTATCGCGTCACCATGCCACCGACACCCATCAAACGTCGCCTCGGCTCATAGTGCCTTATTCTGTAGCCGAGGAGCGCCGCGGAATGCGGTTTTCACCGTTTTCCGATCACCATCATAGATATTAGCTTCGGTCTTGTCATAGAATCGGCGGTGGAATTACGGCACCAACAAACTGTTTCGCGGAGGCAAGACCATGGCAAAGACCCGGAAGTTTTCAGCGGATCGTCGAAGGTTTTTGAAAGGAGCAGCCGTTGCCGGCGCGGCGACACTGGCTGCGCCAACGGGAATGGCCCAGAGCCAGCCGGCTCAGGCGCAGCGGGCCGCGGCCGTTCCGCTCCCGCCGCCTGGCGCAGAAACAGGAACGCCGCCGGAAGTCGACGTTTTGACAGCGGACCGGTGCGGCTCCGACTTTATGGTCGACGTCATCAAGTCGCTCGACATCGAATACATCTGCTCGAATCCGGGATCCAGTTTCCGGGCCCTGCACGAGTCGGTGATCAATTACGGGGGAAATCAGAAACCGGAATTCCTCACCTGTTGTCATGAGGAATCTTCGGTCGCGATGGCTCACGGCTATTCGAAGATTGAAGGCAAGCCGCTGGGGGTGCTCGCCCATGGAACTGTCGGTTTACAGCATGCGGCAATGGGGATCTACAACGCGTACTGCGACCGGGCGCCCGTGTACATCATTGTCGGCAATGCGATTGACGCGACCATGCGGCGGCCCGGCGTGGAATGGGCCCACTCCGTCCAGGATGCCGCTGCGATGGTGCGCGACTATGTGAAGTGGGACGATCTGCCAATCTCGCTGCAGCATTTCGCCGAGTCGGCCGTACGCGCCTACAAGATCGCCATGACTCCGCCGTTGTCGCCGGTGCTGTTGGTCGCGGACACTGAACTTCAAGAGAGACCCATTCATGAAACCGACAAGCTGCGTATCCCGAAGTTGACGCGGACCTCGCCGCCCCAGGGCGATTCGGGCGCGGTCGCTGAGGCGGCGCGTTTGCTGGCCGGGGCTCAGAATCCGGTGATCATTGCCGATCGCGCGGCGCGGACGCCAGCGGGCATGAAGTCGCTCGTCGAACTTGCGGAGACGCTTCAGGCGCCGGTGATCGATCAGGGCGGCCGGATGAATTTCCCATCGCGCCACCCCCTCAATCAGTCCAGCCGGACCCGCGCGCTCGTCGTGGATGCCGACGTCATTCTGGGTCTCGAGCTCACGGATTTTTGGGGTACCGTGAATGCCTACCGGGATCAGTTGGAACGCAGCTCCCGCTCGATTACAAAAGCCGGCGCAAAGCTGATCAGTATTACAGCTCTCGATCTTTATACGAAAGCGAACTACCAGGACTTCCAGCGGTACCCGGAAATCGATCTGGCAATGGCCGCCGACGCGGAGGCCACGCTGCCGGCGCTGATTGAAGCGGTAAAAAAGTTGATGACGGCAGATCGCCGAAACTCGTTTCAGGCTCGCGGCGCGAAACTCGCCACTGCAAGTCAGACGGCCCTGCAACAGGCGCGCACCGAGGCCACTTATGCCTGGGACGCAAGCCCGATCAGTACCGCCCGCCTCTCCGCCGAGCTGTGGGCACAAATCAAGACGGAAGATTGGTCTCTGGTTTCGTCGTCCCTCGGCTGGCCGCAGCGGCTGTGGACATTTGATAAGTACTACCAGTACATCGGTGGCTCGGGCGGCGCCGGTGTCGGTTACGGCGCTCCAGCAGCCGCTGGAGCAGCGCTCGCGAACAAGAAGTATGGCCGGCTATCCATCAATATCCAAAACGACGGCGACCTGATGTATGCGCCCGGCGTTCTGTGGACTGCCGCGCATCATCGGATTCCGATGTTGAGCGTCATGCACAACAATCGTGCATACCATCAGGAAGTGATGCACCTCCAACGCATGGCGAACCGGCACAACCGTGGGATCGAACGCCCTCATATCGGCACCACCATCGAGGATCCGAATATCGATTACTCGAAATTGGCCCAAAGCATGGGCCTCTATGCCGAGGGTCCGATCAGCGATCCCAAAAACCTCGGACCAGCGATTCAGCGCGCCATCGCAGCGGTCAAACGCGGAGAGCCGGCGCTTCTCGATGTCGTGACGCAGCCGCGCTGAGGAATTGAACATGAAAACATTTCGCTTTTGTGTTTCTCTGGCCCTGGCCGCTCTGATGATTGCGAGCTCGATCGTGCTCGCTGCCCAGAATCCCGCGCCAGCGAGCGCGCCACGCGGCAACGCCGAAAACGGCAGGATGCTGTTCGCCAAGTTCGGCTGCTACGAGTGTCATGGCCGCGAAGCGCAAGGCTCCACCGCCACGGGTCCCCGGCTCGGGCCGAACCCGATCGCCTACAACCGGTTCATCGCGTATATCCGCAAACCGGCGGGTGAGATGCCACCCTACACTGCAAAGGTCGTTACCGAACAGCAAGCCGCGGACATATACGCATTTCTTCAATCACTGCCGCGTCCGCCGGCGGCAGAGACGATCCCGCTCCTGAAGTAGTACGCTAGGTCCTCTTGGCGGCCAGAATGTCACAGCGCGGCGGAGCCGCAACCAAAATCTGAGCCGCGAATTGCGTTCTGTGCGGCCCATTCGCGTCATTCGCGCAATTCGCGGCAAAAAAATCTTCGCAAAAATCCAAGAAACCCGCCATTAGTCCAAGCAAACGCGGGCTAAAGCCCGCGTTCCGGGAGTGGGCACTCTCCTCTGGGGTTAGCACCGCCGGATGCACTCCAGGAGCGGATCACGCACTCATAACAATTGACAAGCCTCGTCGAACTGAAGACGAAGATTGCGTGGAGAAAGCTTCGACGCATCGCCGTAGCCGAGATTGCAAAGGAAATTCGATTTCAGATGCTCCAGCGGCGCCCGAAAGAACTCCGCATCGACCCTGGCGTTGTCAAACCCGGACATCGGGCCGCAATCCAAACCCAAGGCGCGCGCTGCAATGATGAAGTACGCACCCTGGAGCGTGCCGTTGCGAAATGCGGTGACCTCCGCCAAGTCCGGACTGGCAAACCGCTCGCGTAAAGCCGGGTTTTCCGGGTAGAGTCGGTCCATGTTCTCGTAAAACTTCAAGTCATAGGCAAGGATCGCCGTCACGGGCGCCGTCATCGTCTTGTCGACATTTCCCCGAGACAATGCGGGCCGTAACCTTTCCTTTGCCTGACGAGTGCGCAGGAACACAATCCGCGCCGGAGAACAGGTGGCGCTAGTCGGCGGCCATTTCATCAGGTCGTAAAGCTGGCGCAACAAATCATCATTGACCGGCTTGTCCAACCAAACTCTATGGGTTCGCGCTTTTCTGAACAAGAGATCCATGCCTTCTTCATTTAACGGATTCATTCTGGCCCCCGATTTGGTTAATCGTGACACATTGAATGGAGCAGTGCCATAATGTCCGTCGATTTGGGACAAACCAGCCACCCATGGCAAGCTGGTATTCTGGAGCGGGCCGAACGGCTGAAATCGCGAAAACCGGGAGTGATGCAGAAACACGACTAGAACCAGCGAAACGGACAGCGAAACCATGAAAAGACAAAGACACTTTCTGATTGCCGGACTCCTTTTGATTGCCCAGATCGGCGCGCTTCCATTCGCACCGGTCGCGCGAGGGATCGCCCAGGGACTTCCGGAGCGTCTCAGCAGCCAGGAATTCTGGAAAATATCCTCGGAATTCTCGGAGCCGGACGGTAGATTCCGATCCGACAACCTGCTATCGAACGAAAGTTATTTTCTATACGTCATTCCGGAACTGAATCGGACGGCCAAGTCCGGAAGGGTTTACATGGGCGTCGGGCCGGAGCAGAATTTCAGTTACATTGTCGCGTTGAAGCCCAAGATGGCCTTCATTCTCGATATTCGGCGTGGGAATCTCGATCTGCAGTTGATGTATAAGGCGCTTTTCGAGCTGTCGAGCGATCGTGTGGAATTCGTCTCCCGCCTCTTTTCAAAAAAACGGCCCGATGGACTCGGTCCGCAGTCGACTGCGACTGAGATCTTCGCGGCATATTCCAAAGTTGAGGCGACCGAAGGGCTGTATCAGGAGAACCTAAAGGCGATTAAGGACCATCTCCTCCTCATGCATGGCTTCCCACTTTCCATCGATGATCTGGCTGGAATCGATTACGTGTACCGCAACTTCTACCAGTTCGGACCGGATATTAACTACAACTCGAGTTCCGGCGGAGGCGGTGGGTTCGGCCGTGTCTCGTATTCCGAACTGATGGCCGCCACCGATGAAGGCGGGCAGGCGCGGAGCTTTCTCGCAAGCGAAGAAAACTTCGATGTCATGAAAGACCTGGAAACGAGAAATCTGATTGTTCCGGTCGTGGGCAATTTCGCCGGGCCCTCAGCCATTCGCGCGATGGGCAAGTACCTCAAGGATATGGATGCCACAGTGTCGGCCTTCTATCTTTCGAACGTCGAACAATATCTGCACCAGGACGGCGTCTGGGGCGCCTTTTGCCGCAATGCAGCGACGCTGCCGCTGGATGAGACGAGCACGTTCATTCGTTCCGTTCGAGGCGGACGCTACGGTCAGGGAGTCGGACTCAATTCCGATCTGGGAAACATGCCGAGCGACCTCAAGGGCTGTAGCGAGCAGTAACGATTTACTTCATGCAGCTCGATTCGAGCATCTCCAACCAGGTGGTGCTCAGGCGAAGATCGCCAGGATTCCGGATTAGAAAACCTTTTGCCTCCATCTTATGGCCCTTGTGCTCGGCTGCTGTGAAGCCCGAGCGGACATAATCGACATCCAACAATCGAAATGTCTGCTCGCCTAAGGGTGTCGCCGCCGAGACCTTCAATTCTGACTCGGTCGATTCTTTTGGATTTCTGGTTCGTACCGGTTCGCTCGCATCGCTCAAAATCCACGAGTTGTCGGAACTCTGGGCCAGGCAGCCGACCACCTGGACCAGCGCAAAGTTGGGAACGGGAGCCGGCCCCTCTTTTCCCACAACCCGGATAGTGACCAGCGTGTTAGGCTTCAGTTCCTCGGCGCCTTCTGGGAACGCATTCACCTGCAGTATGTGGGCCACGATGTCGAGGTAAGTGTCATCCGCGAGGCTGGACGGATTGCCGGCCGGCATTGAGTTCTTGATACGGTTATAAAGGCTGTTCAAACTGTCTTCTCGCCAATTGTCCATGAAATGGTCGCCTCGAAGCGCGGGCCCATTTCTTCCCGTGAGGTCGGTCGCGTGGCAAGCGCTACAGTGAGCGGTGTAACTCTCTTTTCCACGGGCTGCCTGTGCAGGCGTATAGACGCCATCCCAGATGGTCTTGCCCTTATTGCCCGCCGGCGCTTGCCTGTCCTGCAGGATCTCTGCGGACAGCCAGCCCGCCGGCATGGCCAACAGGATCATGTAGGAAACAAGGAATACCCTGGATTTGAACAGCATATCTACTCCGATCGCGATAAGGGAGCTTTGAACAAAAAGTCGGGAACTGCCACGCAGCTAGATCTGAAATCTGCAATCGCCAATCGTCAGGTACGCAACGAAGATGTGCACTATCTCAGCAATTGCTCCGGCTGATTGCACATGGCTGTTACAGCTTCGGGGCTTATTGTTCACCATTTGTAGGCTCAAGGCAATCCGGAGCAATGCTAAAATCCCGCCGGGAGTCAATATCAGGCTATGAAGGAACGAACGGTACTGACTGCAACGGTTCTCAAGCGCAAGGGTACGTTTGCCTGGATGTGGGACCTTGGAGCGCGAGAGCGGCGCGTTTTCGGAGCGTGCGTTGGCGGCTGGGCTTTGGATGCAATGGATGTGCAGCTCTACAGCTTCGTGATTCCCGCGCTCATTACGACTTGGGGCATAACGCGCGGTCAGGCGGGAATCCTCGGGACCGCGGCGCTGCTGATGTCGGCTGTCGGTGGATGGTTGGCTGGGTGGTTCGCGGACCGCTTTGGCCGTGTCCGCACGCTTCAACTCGCGATCCTATGGTTCGCCGTCTTCAGCTTCCTCTCAGGTCTCACGCAGAGTTATGAACAGTTGTTCGCCGCGCGTGCACTGCTGGGTCTTGGCTTTGGAGGCGAGTGGGCAGCCGGCGCGGTTTTGCTGGGAGAGTCGATCCGTGGCGCCTGAGATGGCGTGGCGTGTCATGTTCCTTGTCGGAATCGCCCCTGCCGTGATGGTTTTCTTTGTGCGCCGGTATGTCCAGGAGCCTGCAATTTATCTGGAATCGCGAGCGCAGATTGCCGCGCGCGGGAACCGGCCGTCTTTCCTGGAGATTTTTCGAGGGCCCTTGTTGCGAGTCACACTCCTGGGTGGGTTAATGGGGACCGGAGCGCAGGGCGGCTATTACGCCGTCACGACATGGCTGCCGACGTTTCTTCGAACCGAACGCGGGCTTTCGATCCTCGACTCGACGGGTTATCTGGCCGTACTTATCGCCGGCTCGTTTTGCGGGTATCTGACCGGCGGCTATCTGGCAGACATCATCGGCCGGCGCCTCACGTTTCTGGTATTCGCGATCGGGGCCGGCACTGTGGTGCTGACTTATACACACATCGCGTTCGGTAATAGGGCCATGCTCGTGTTGGGTTTTCCGCTTGGCTTTTTTGCTTCCGGCGTGTTCAGTGCCATGGGTGCTTTCTATACCGAGCATTTCCCGACGCGCGTGCGAGGCGCCGGTCAAGGGTTTGCTTACAACCTCGGCCGGGCGACCGGAGCTCTGTTTCCCACACTGGTTGGTTTTCTCTCCGCCTACATGCCACTAGGTCAGGCCATCGGCCTTTTCGCAGCCGTCGCTTATGCGACGATGGCCATCGCCGCATTCTTGCTGCCTGAAACCCGGGGGAAGGTGTTGTCGGCATGAAATTCCGAGAGGGCCCGAAGATGCGTTTTGCTTTTATTTTGCTGCTGTCGATTCTTGCGATTCCGGCCGATGCTCAAACGGGCTGGAAAACAGTTAACCCGGAAATTCAGAGCATTGTGGACTCCGTCTCGAAAGAGTCACTGGAAAGCATGCTCCGCCAGCTTGAAGCTTTCGAAACCCGCAACACCATGTCGGACCAGACATCTCCGCGGACGGGTATCGGAGCGGCACGGCAGTGGATTTATGACCAGTTCAAGAGTTTTTCGCCGCGGCTGGAAGTCAGCTTCGACACACACCAAATCCCAAAAGGCGGCAGAATCTATCATGATGTGGAGCTCCGGAATGTCATCGCCGTATTGCCCGGTAGCGATCCAATTGGGAAAAATCGCCGATTCATCATCAGCGGCCACTACGATTCCATTTCAGAGACAAGCTACACGGCGGGATCCCGCAGCGAAACGAAAGCGCCTGGCGTGAATGACGACGGAAGCGGCACGGCAGCAGTCCTGGAGGCCGCTCGAATTCTCAGTAAGTTCGAGTTTCCGCACACCTTAGTTTTCGTCGCGTTTGCTGGAGAAGAACAAGGATTGATCGGCAGCGGCCGGCTGGCGAAGCGAGCGAAGGATGAGCACTGGATGATCGATGGTGTGCTCAACAATGACATTGTCGGCAACTCCATCGGTGGTTCCGGCAAGAATCATAATCAGACGTTGCGCGTGTTTTCGGAAGAGCCGAACGATTCGCCCTCGCGGCAAATCGCACGGTACGTGAAGGAAGCCGGCGAGCGATACACGCCCGCTGTGAATGTGGACCTCATTTTCCGCCACGACCGGTTCGCGCGCGGCGGAGACCACATCTCGTTCAACCGTGTAGGATTTCCCGCAGTACGCATCACGGTGGCCGAGGAGAATTACTCGCGCCAACACACGATGGACGACACCCTTGAAGGCATCGATCTGAACTATCTGTCTCGTGCCGTCCGCATTAACGTCGCAGCGCTGGCTTCGCTGGCGAAAGCTCCATCCGCCCCAAAGTTAGGCGCGCTCGGACGTCAGCCCTCCGGGTATGATGCAAATCTGAAGTGGGAGCCGGCTGAAGGCAATCCCGGGGGCTACGTCGTCGTAATGCGAAAAACGACCAGTCCCCTCTGGGAAAAGGAACTCTATGTTGGAAACGTCCTTCAGTTTGTGTTGAAGGACGTCTCGATCGACGAATGGGTATTCGGCGTCCGCACTATCGGAAAAGATGGCTCCGAAAGCCTCACTTCCGTTTGGACAACTTCGGCGGCTCCTGAAGCTCGGACAATACAGTGACAGCAGCCTGTTGAACGCGGGCTAAAGCCCGCGATTACCTGTGTCACCCACGGTTGGTCCTTATGTAGTCGCGGGCTTTAGCCCGCGTCTCAGTAGATAACGTAGCGGCACTATGACTCTGCTTTTGACTCTGCTCCTCTTGGTCCAGCAAGCGGCGACACCGGCTCCGCCCGTGGTGAAGTTTGCAGGCGAGGTTTCATACGGTGAAACGTTTGAGCGAGAATTTGGATCGGGGCTTCTGTTTCGACTGAGTGCGAGCCAGGATCCACAAACACCGGGCTGGACGATTGAGCTGCGTCCGAAGAACGAGACCCGACCTGAGGTTGAGCTTGTCTGGGTCGCAACGCCACCCTATCGATTCTTCAATCCGCGATACCTGGAAATTTCCTATGGCTACTCCGCGCGAGAGATTGTGGCTATGAACGAACGAGCGTTTTCGTTCGTGCGGGATCCGCGGGATTACGACCGTGCAGCAGAAGCAGTCCGAACACTGTTATGGCCATACACCTTTTCCGAGGAGCAGGTGAAGCGCGCAGAAGAAACCTTGAACCAGGTACCCACTTGTCAAGGCGTGCTTCGGATTGTCGACCACCGGCTGGGCCCCGACCCCCAGACCTCCGAGCGAATCGAATGGTTAAAATTCGAAGTCGAGCTCTGCCGCCCGTCCGAGCGGTAGTGAGAGCGACACTCACCGAGCTTGCGGAGGCAGCACCTACAGTCCAGCCATCTGCAAGCTATTCCGGCTTCGCCGGAGGCTTGGCAGAGAACCGCGAGCCGCGGACGCACGCTCGCCCGCGCGCGTCCTGCCACAGCTTCTCTTCCGTGTGCAGCTTGCCCAGGGCCCGCGCGACGAGCTGGAAACCATAGTCGCCGAAGTGGTCCGCGATCTGCTGGTAGTCTTCAATCTTCGCGTGATCGGCGTAAGCGTAAGCAATACGTTCGTAGCGCTCATGCGGCACGCCTTCGGATATCGTGGCGTCGATGCCCACTTTGGCGCCCGTCGGCACCATGCCCGGAGGTGTCACGGGCAGGCTGGGGTCCAGCGGTTTCGCGCGGGCACCCGGCACAATGATGATGTCCTTGTCGCCCTGCACGCGCGTGGCGATCGCCCATTCGACTTCGGTGGGATCGAAAACGTCGATGTCATCATCCACGATCACGACGTGCTTCAGATCCATCGCTGTCAGGGCCGCGAGCAGCGCATTTTTTCCTTCGCCCGCCTGCTTTTTGATCGAGATGATGGCATGCCAGAATCCGCAGCCGCCCAGTGTGACGTTGATGTCTTTCACCTGAACTCCGGCGTTTTTCAACGCGCGCCGTATGACGGTGTAGCGCGTGGGCGCGGCGAGCCATGTGTTCTCCCAGGGCATGTGAAGCGCGTAGTAGATGGCATCCCTGCGCATCGTAACGGCCTTAATCTTGACCAACGGGTTCCAGTGCAGCCCGCCCATGAGCCGTGTGAACTCGCCGAAGCGGCCCTCGGGTTGAGTCCAGCCCGTGGGCAGGATCTCGGCCTCCAGGACAATCTCTGCATCGGCGATCGCCGGCATCTCGATGGTCTCGCACATCGCAAGCTCAACGGGAGCGCCGCGAATGCCCCCGGCGATCGCAATTTCGTCCACGCCAAGAGGAGCTCGGAAGCCGGAGCCCATCACCTCGAACGGGTGCGTGCCGATGGAGATCGAGATCGGACAGGCTCGGCCGGCCGCGTAGGCCCGCTCGGCGAACAACCGCATGTTATTGGGCGTCACGATATCGATGCCGGTCAGGTTCTTCTCCTTGAGCATGAAGCGGTACATGCCGGAGTTGATTCCAAATTCCGAGTCTTTCGCGATCACCACGCCGGCGGTGATCATGGGCCCGCCGTCGTAGATTGAACACATCGGGATGGGAAGCTTGTAGAGATCCACGTTGTCGTCAATTTCGACGACTTCCTTGTTGTGCGCCGTCTTTACGTACTCCGGCGCGATGGGATGGTCGATGCCGTGCTGTAGCTTGTGCTCGATCTCGGTGTAGGTTTCGCAGCCCATCGACATCGTTGCCCGGCGGCGCGAGCGGATGATGCCGGAGACCACCGGGATTTCATAACCGATCACATTGTGGAACAGGAGCGCAGGCGGAAGTTTTCATTGGAGTATTGCGTGTTCATGTCATTCGCCTGCGCGCCGCGTCTATTTGGGTGCAGCTGTGAAGTAAGTCCCACGGCCGCTCGCGATCAGCGTACCCAGTGTTCCGCGTCCATAGGCGTAGTGCACCCGGAATTATAGCTCACTGTGCGTCTCCGACATTCGAAGCCGCCCGGGCAGCCGCACCACGGTGAATCAGATCGAGGTCTTCCGAAGTGAAGGGCAGAGGTGCACGCCGGCTCCTCGTGCCGTTATCGAACCAATCGATTTTATGGTTTTCTGTAAGGGCTAAAGGAATTTTTCAACCTCGCGGAAAACCATTGCGATTAGATTGGTGTCTTCAATCATGGGGGAATCTTATCGATGCGGATTTTAGCGAGCTTCATGTTGGTGGCGTTTCTGAGTGGCTACGCCCTCGGACAGTCCAATCGTTCGTCATCATCATCGTCATCGACGTCGTCGGATAACGTTAGCCCTTGCATTGCCGATGCGAGATGGTCGAACACGAACGCGAGCCTGAGTTATTCAAAGCAATTGCAGACGCCGATTTCCGTCAGCCTACTGGCTCATGTGAGCAAAGGCACTAATTGTTCGAACGCGGAAATTCGAGTTACCGCAACCTTTCTCACCGACGCCCAGGAATTCATCTGTAGCGGAACCATCCCAAAAGCGATGACCACAGCATCCGAGGTACAAACCTTCAACCTCGAAATACGGCCATTCACGCAAAACGACTTTCTGCGATGGCGCAATGAGCCGGGCATTCGCGGGCTTCAACAGGGAAAACGACTGAACTGCACGGGCCTGGATGGAACAGCAGATGTCGGCGACTTGGATCGCGCGAAGGCGACGTGGGTTCACCTGGCAGTGACGGTGTTGCCGACCGGCGGC
>QHXC01000687.1 GCA_003222815.1 Acidobacteriota bacterium
TCATTGGTGGCGACCATATTATCTATGTCGATTTCAAAAGGCGGTACGACCTGCAGGCTAGAAAGGAGCAGGCCCAGGCGGAAGGAAGGTTGGAAATCGTAAAGAACCTTGAGCGCTGCCGAAAAAAGGCGGGAATTGCGATTTTAGATGTATCCGGGCATCAAGCGACCGACTCCGTACTGGTGGCCATGCTACACCAGGCATTCCTGCTGGGTTCGATCTACGAACTGGACATGTTCGGGCACATCACCAGGCGGCTATTCGAGAACATGAACACGCGCTTCTACGATCTGTCGAACTTGAACAAATTTGTGACGATGATCTATGGTGAAATATCCGAAGACACGACATTTCGCTTTCTGTCTGCCGCACATCCGCCTCCGGTTGTCTTTTCCAACGAACATGACCGCTTTATGGAAGTTAGCGAGGACCTGTGCACGTCGTTCCCGCCGATTGGAATGCTTCCTTCTCAAGACGTCGTCGACCGCAGCAGAACGCAAAGCATTCTGGGATTCAAGGATCAGTATCAGTTGAACGAATGGAGGCTGATGGGCAAGGGCGATATACTGCTGCTTTACACGGATGGACTCTTGGACCACGCCAGAAGCAATGAACCCTACGTCCCCCAGCGGTTGGAACATAAAATTCGCGAGGTCAAGCACCTGGGAGCCAGAGAGATTTTCGAAGCCGTTAAGAAAGACTTCCTCCATTTCGCTGACCTCTCCGATGACATCAGCCTTGTCGTCATAAAGCGAACCTGAACTCGGCCTCCTGAGCGGCCTGGTCATTAACGGTGAGTCCGACCGGGGATCTGACCAATGCTCAATTCCCAATGCTCAATGCTCATCCGAAGTGGATGTCACGCGGCCGCTTTTCCTTTCGGATGAGCATTGAGAATTGGGAATTGAACATTGGTCAGATCCTCCCGAGCTACCGGCTGAAAGCTGACCGCGCTTTTTTTCAAACTGCGCTGGAATTAAGTATGCCCGAAGGGCCACTTTTTCGCGGCGCAGTCTGCGAAAAAGCCTAGGGAGTTACGTCTTCGAGAAACCAGTCGGTGGGAATTTCCCTACCCAGACCCATGTCCCGAGCTTTTTTCAATACGACGGATCCTAGCGCCGCAAACTGAGTGCCTGCGCCGGTATTGTTGTTGAAGACTGTGATCTCGTCGGCGCGAGTTCGGCCTGCGACCTGGCCGCCGAGCAGATCCTGGATCTCGTAGATCGATTCCCACTTCATGATTCCTTTTTGAGCAATATCCCATATATCGGGAGACTGGTCGAGGCGAGCGACTTCCTTCGAATGGACGATGTACAGATCGGCGCGGCGAATCGTTTCATCGTCGATCTCGCGGCGCTTGGAACTGGCGTCAGAACCGCCAATGGACGCGACGTACATCCCCTTTTCAACCCAATGACCGTCGAATACCGCGTCCCACGCCGCCGTTGCCGCCTGAATGAAGTCCGTTCCTTCGACGGCCTCCCGAGGCGACTTCGCAGCGTCAACCCGCCGGTCCAGCTTGCGACTCATACTTTCCGCGAAGTCCCGGCGGTGTTGCTCGTTGGGACTGTATACTTTGATTCGCTCGAAGTTAAACAGACGGCATAGAAATTCGAGGTGGGCTCCCGCCTGCCAGCCGCTGCCAAACAATCCCAGCACACTCGGTTTTGCGGGGGCCAGATACTTCGCGCCGACAGCGCTCAGCGCCGCGACGCGCAGTTTCTGAATGACGCCGTCGGGCATGATCGCGATCGGCTCGATTCGTTCGATATCGAAGAGGATGACGAATCCGCAATATTTGTTACCCGTCGCG
This sequence comes from Acidobacteriota bacterium, assembly GCA_003222815.1. GTDB lineage: Bacteria > Acidobacteriota > Terriglobia > 20CM-2-55-15 > 20CM-2-55-15 > 20CM-2-55-15. The sequence continues at coordinate 1,814 of QHXC01000687.1, forward strand.
ACCGGCAGGATGCGGCGCCGCTTCACACCGGCCGTATAGGAGTGTCCCGCCATATCCGAGGTGATTCTTAAAGCCCAAACGCCGGTCCCCGGACTACCGCCTTCCTGAGATTTGAATCGATAGCGAAAGCCGGGATTATTTTTGGATTCAGCGGGCAGATACACCTGACTGCGCGCCCGGTTCAAAGCCACGCCTTCCGCGAGTTCGCGATAAACCTGCTCGGTTGCCGTGATCGCGTCTTCCGGAATCAGCGCCTTTTCGACATCCTCGTTGGTCAGCAATAATGTCATGAAGATTTTTTTGCCGCGAATTGCGCGAATGACGCGAATGGGCCGCAGAGAATTGCCACATGCCGTGGATCGGCAGGATTCGATCGGGATGGAGCCCCAGCTTCTGAACGGTTTGCACGACACTTGGAGCGAAAGGAAACACCGGTGGTGGGATATTCGCTGCCGGTGGCGGAGCATTCGCGGGCGGCGGGGCCGGCGGGTTGTACAGATCGGCCTCCACCAAAAGGCGTTCGGCAGGGAAATACACGATCAGCATCGTGTCGCTGTGGCGGTTCGGAATCGGGTAGATCTCGACGGTGCGTGTTTCGTCCTTGAGCTCGTACTTGTCGGTCACTCCGACGATCGTGGGTGCTTTGGGCGACTTGCTTAACATGTCCGGGGTCATCGTGAATTTCCGTTGCGCGATCTCTTCGAAGAATGCTTTATTCCCATCATGCGTGATAAGCGTTACTCCTTCCGCCATGGCCCTGCGGACGCCTCCGGAGTGGTCGAAGTGATGATGAGTATTCACGACGTACCGGAGCGGTTTGTCGGGCTTCAGCTCCTTCACCTTCTGTAGCACGGCATCCACACGCACTTCATTCTGCGGTGCTTCGATCAGCGCGAGGTGGTCTCGAAACTCGACAAGCACGCTGTGATGCGACTGGCCGGCCAGAAACCAGATACCTTTGGCCACTTGCTCGGCTGTTACCATCGCCGCAGTTGTCGGAGCCGTGGCCGATTTGGCCGCTTCGGGAGCCGCAACGTCGCCGAGATCGCCGTTCACGGTGGATTTGGATATCTGATAGTCGGCAGTCGTGTACTTATCGGTTCTTGTTGTGATGCGGCTGGGGAGTTTCAATCCACCGGCATCGGTATAGTTCGCGAAGCTCGTTTCGACGGCGCTGTCGCCAAGTGGATTGTTGGCGACTGGGGCCGTCATGGAAACGACTTTCGAGGGAAGTTTGGTCCCGCTATCCACGTAAAGCGTCACTTTGGCGCCCTGCGCGGTAGTGATATCGACCACATTGTCGTTTCCGTCCTTCCGCAGATTCGAGAGCTGCGTGCCTGGAGCCAGCGCCGCTCGAAGTATTCCGATCGGATGGTGGTTCAGTTCCATCAGCCGATCCTTGGCGACTTCGTCGAGCTGGCGCGCCGCGGTTCCGTTAGCCGCAACGTTATATGCGACATCCCCATCGACGCCTAAGATTTGTGGCTGAGGCGCGGTGTTGGCTGCCACAAACGTGGGGGTCCGCGTCGCCTCGTGCCGCCAGCGTCCGCCGGCAAAATCGATGGCGCGCTTGAACTGGTTCACCTTGAAGACCGGCAGCGGTGCGTCGGGCGAAAGGCTTTGACCAAAGTTGCCGTTTTCTCCGGTGCCTTCGAGGATGAGTGTGTTTACAGCCCGGATCTTGTCCGCTCCGCCAAGAGCATTGGCGGAATCATTGATGATCGACATCTCAGTCGGAGTAGATGTGCAGCCCACTAACAGGGCTAGGACAATCAACCATTTTGATGATCTCACCGTAGTCTCCTTTTTTGGCTTCAGTTAAGTTTTTTGGTAGGTGCCGTATGCTAACACGTTATGAAAGGACACAACAGCTTTCTAACTGAGGTTCCCCTGGGGGAAGAGGAATTAAACCGCCGGCCGGGGTGGTTCGTTCAACTTCCGATAATCGGTGGCTTGAACCAACCACCCCGACGGTGTGAATTAATTGTGGTAAGGCGTTACACCCCTCCTTGCACTACCGCAAGGAGGGGTGGCTGCGTCATCAAAGAAAATTTGGCGAAGCCACCGAAGCAGACGCAGCCGGGGTGGTTTTCCTTTCGGATTCATCGGAAAACCACCCCGGCCTCGCGA
>QHXC01000208.1 GCA_003222815.1 Acidobacteriota bacterium
TCATGGAGACGAAAACAGGGGAAACCTACCAGGCCAGGATTGAAGTCAACCGGCCAGCCTACGCGTATATCAAGATCACCTGGAATCCCGATCTGGCGGCCACCGTCGATGGCCGGCCGGCGCCGGTGATCCACGTCACTCCCGGGTTCGGCGCCGTGCCTATTCCCGCCGGCCAGCACGACATTTCGGTGGAGTACAAGCCCGGTGTGCTGAAGCCGTTGCTATTCGTTTTCGGCCTCGCTGCTTTTGTGCTGCGGTGGTTCCGGCCAGGACGTCTTCGCGTGGGCGGAGTTGGAGCCATCCGCCGGAGTACCTGCTGGAGCCAGCATTCAAGCCACGCCATCAGACGAAGGACCCCGGCCGATGCGCTCCAAACGGCGCCACAGGCGTCGAAGATCAAGCGCGCCTAGCTATAGCTAGCTAAACCGGATTGTGACTATCCACAGCGAAGTCCCTCTCCCTTTGGAGACTGGAGCAGCGCCGACAGCAGTCTCAGGAAACGAACGTCCGCTTCAGTTGGGTATTTTTGAGAACTATTAGCCGCGAGTTTGCAGAGTCTGTCAAGAAAATCGAAGAGGAAAAGGGCGACTGGCAACCTTCACCGCGGTTAGTTCTTAATCTGTCGCTGGCGATCTGCCAGCGTGCGCTCGCCGCGAGTCGTTCGGGCTCGGTATTCCACCGAAGCCTTCGAGCCCTGGCGCGCAACTGTTCCGGGAAGCATGCTTGCGATAAAATTACGGGCAGGAGGAAGCGATGGCGAGCGTTCCTTTAACAGAACAAGACGTTAGCGGGGATTGGCTGGTTCTGAACCTCCAAGAAGTCCGCTTATCCGACGAACAATTTGTCGCGCTTTGTGCAGACAATCGCGAACTTCATCTCGAACTTACCGCCCAGAAAGAGTTGGTGATCATGACTCTGCCGGGAGGAAAAACAGGGCGGCGTAACAGCATCATTTCTGCACGTTTGGAAAACTGGGCGCAAAAGGACGGAACGGGAATCACTTTTGCGCCTCTAACTCTTTTCGAACTTCCCAATGGCGCCAAACGGGCGCCAGATGCTTCGTGGCTGCGGCTTAACCGATGGAATGCTTTAACGGATGAGCAGAAGGAGAGCATCCCGCCCGTTTGTCCCGACTTCATTGTCGAACTGATGTCGCCAAGCGATCGAAGGCCCGTGAGGTTTCGGATGCTTCAAGCGAAGATGGCCGAATACATGGAGAATGGCGCGCAGCTCGGCTGGCTCATCGATCCTTTTGAGAAGAAAGTTTACGTGTACCGTTCTCGTAAACAGGTTCAATGCCTTGAAACTCCCGCCACCTTGTATGGTGATCCGATCCTGCCAGGATTTGTTTTTCCGATCAGCGAGATTTGGCAGCAGTAGATAATTGCGCGCTCGGCCGGTCGCTGCTCCCCCGCTGGAATCATGTTAGCGGGAGCTGTTCGGCTCTTTGCTCCCCACGAGAACGAGGCCGACCTTATTTACTCCGCTCTCGGCGATAACGAGGTTGCCGTCACGTGTGGACTTCATGTTGCGCACGACGCCGCCACCGCCGGGGATCGTCCAGCTCTGGAATTTTTCCGTTTTGATGTCGAACCGCACCAGCACGTTGGGCCGGATCGCCGATTCGACGTACCAGATCGCGCCGTCGAGGTAGGTAATCCCATACGGCTGGGATCTCGGTCCACTCGGGGACGGCCAGTCGGTCACCTTGCCGGTCTTTGGATCGAGGCGGCCGAGATAGCCACGCGAATAGTCCGCATACCAGATGATGTCGTCTGAGCTAATCGCGATGCGCCGAGGACGGCTCTCTGGATTGGGAAGTTCGTATTCTTTGATAGCCAGGGTTTCGGGATCGAATTCGATGATCTTATTCGTGCCGAAGTCGCAGACGAACGGAACGCCCTTGGACGTAAACACCATTCCGTACGGGTTTGCGCGCTCGGTCGGCGTCTTCTGAACCTTGATTTCCCCGGTTTTCGGATTGATCCGTCCGACGTAATTCGCGCCTTGCGCCGTGAAGAACACTGTGCCGCTGGGCGCGATCAGCGGCGTATGCGGATCGCGTACTTCCTCGGGAAGCTTGTACTCCGTGACGTCGCCCGTCTTCGGATCCAGTCGGCCCAGCACGTTGGCAAACATGCCCGTCCACCAGATCGTGCCGCCGGGCCCCGGTTCCGGATCATGAGGCCGGGAACCGAGGGTTGGGACATTCCATTCTTTGAAAGACACGCTCAATGGTCCGGGAACGACAACAGCCTGAGGCCTCGGCTGCGGTGGATAATTCTTGCCTAAGTATTCCGCGATCGCGGCGCGCTGATCGTTGGACAATTTGACCATCGTGCCGAACAAATCGGCCCATTCTTGTTTGGTGTTTCCGCCCGCATTCGCGATCAAGCCGAGTGCGTGACATTTCGTGCATTGCGTCTGGACTTCTTCTTTACCCGGCCCGTCCGGCAATGCCACTTGCCCACGGCCGCCACCGCCTCGGCCCTGACGCGGATCCTGACCGCGGGCCGGCGTCGCCAGGACGCATATCAAGGAACAAACAAACGTAGCCACCATTCGCGCATGCGAGTTTCTCAGCATGTTGCCTCCGGAAAGAATTTGTGTTGGACTAGTCTCGCTCCGGCAAGAACCGCAGGCAAGGGAATTCGGGGCTGGCTACCCTGTAGCCGAGCTTTAAGGTGTGGTGAAGACGCTACTGCAGAGCCGTTATGGCAGTGACATCGATAATGTCGTCGATGGAACAGCCTCGAGAGAGATCATTGGCCGGCTTGCTGAGACCCTGCAGGATCGGTCCGACCGCTCTGGCTCCCGCCAGGCGCTCCGTCAGCTTGTAAGCGATATTTCCCGACTGAAGATCCGGAAAGATTAGAGTGGTTGCGCGGCCTTTCACTGAACTGGTAGGCGACTTCAACTGTGCGATTTCCGGAACGAGCGCGGCGTCCGCCTGAAGCTCCCCATCCACGATCAACTCGGGGTTCCGCGCTTTCACAGTGGCGACGGCTTCGCGGATCCGATCGATGGAAGGATGACTGGCGCTGCCTCTGGTGGAAAACGAGAGGAAGGCGACGCGAGGCTCGGTCTGCAGGAAGGTGCGCGTGTTGTGTGCCGCATCCAAAGCGATGTCCGCCAATTGAGTCACTGTCGGTGCTGGAACAACCGCGCAGTCGGCAAAAACCAGATTCATCGACGGCAGGACCATCAGAAAGAAGCTCGACACCGTCGATGAATTGGCGTGAAGCCCGATACACTGAATCGCGGCGCGAACCGTTTCCGCTGTAGTTGTCGACGCGCCTCCGACAAAGCCATCCGCATCACCTGCCCGGACCATTGCAGTGGCGAAATACATCGGGTTTTCAAACCGCTTTTGGGCTTCCCACTCGGTTACGCCGCGCGACTTCCATTCCGGGAGCAGCAATTTTACATAGCGTTCGATCAAAGGCTGGGATTTCGGATCGACGATCTCAAGATGCGAAAGCTGGATTCCCAGCTCCTGAGCCCTGTTTTCGACCACTTGAGGAGGGCCCACAAGGATCGGCTTGGCCATCCGCATCTCGACGATTCGAACTGCCGCCCGCAGCACGCGAGGGTCAGCCGCTTCCGGATAGACAATCCTCTTTGGATCCTTAGCCGCACGCTCGCGAAGCTCGGTCAACAATTCCGGCATTGAAGCTACTTCACGGTGGGAACGCCGCCGGGCCGCTCGCGCTTCTTCTTGATCTCGATTCCGTGGCGCTTGATCTTTTGATTGAGCGTCGAAAGTGGAACTTTGAAATTATCGGCCGCTTCGGTCTGGCTCCAGCCGGTCTGCTCCAGCATTTCGATGATGACCCGGCGTTCGAACGAATCGATGATCTCAAAGAGTGAGGTGTCCTTGGTAAGCGGGAACGAGGACAGTGTTGCAAATCTCAAAGAAGGTGAAATGATCGCCTCCGGAAGGAGATCGCGGCCAATGATTTCGTCCTGCGATAGAACCACGGCCCGCTCGACGACATTTTCGAGCTCGCGCACGTTGCCCGGCCAATGGTAATCCATCAGCACCTTCAGCGCTTCGGAGCTGAAGCGGTACAAGGGCTTTCCATTCTCTTCGCAATACTTTTTGGCAAAAAACTCGACGAGCGCCGGAATATCTTCTTTTCGTTCCCGGAGCGGCGGAAGCTGGATATTGATCACATTGAGACGATAATACAGATCTTCCCGGAATCGGTCCTCTTCCACGAGCTGCTTGAGGTCGACGTTTGTCGCGGCTACGATCCGGGCATCTACCTTGATCGTGTCAACGCCGCCCAGCCGCATAAATTCCTTTTCTTGAATCACGCGGAGAAGCTTTGCTTGCGTCTCGAGACTAATCGTCCCGATTTCATCAAAAAAGATCGTTCCCTGATCGGCTACCTCGAACAGTCCTTTCTTGGCTGCAATTGCACTCGTGAACGCGCCCCGCACATGCCCGAACAGGGTGCTTTCGAGCAGATCCACAGGCATGCTGCCGCTGTTGACGGGAACGAAAGCCTTATCGGCTCGCTGGCTCTTGAGATGGATGGCTTTTGCGATGAGTTCCTTGCCGGTACCGCTCTCACCCTGGATCAGGATCGTACTCCGGCTGGCGGCAATCTGCGTGACGAGATCGAGCACCTTGAGCATCTTCTCGCTTTTGCCAACGATGTTGCTGTACCCGAAACGCTCTTTCAGCGCCCGGCGCAAGTGAAGGTTCTCGCTGGTCAACTGACGCTGCTTGATCCCGTTCGTGACGATCACCACGAGCTTTTCGTTATTCCATGGCTTGGTGACGTAATCGAACGATCCTTCTTTAATAGCAGTTACCGCAGTCTCCACAGCCCCGATGGCGGTAATGATGACGACGGGTAAGGTCGGGTCGATACGTTTGATTTCCCGCTGCACCTGCATCCCGGATTTACCGGGCAGCATCAAATCCAGCAGCACGAGATCGTAGAGGTTCTCTTCAATTTTCTTCAGCCCCTCTTCGCCGTTGCCTGCCGTATCGGTGGAAAGACCCTCGGAGGTCAAAAGCAGCTCGATGCTTTCCCGGATTTCTTCCTCATCGTCAATGATGAGGACCGTGCCCTTTCGTCTAGACATTCACAGGTTTCCTTACCAAAGGCAGCTCTAATTTAAACGAGGTTCCCAAACCCTCTTTACTCTCTACCGAAATATTGCCGCCGTGCTCCTGCAGGATTCCGTAGCTGACGGACAGACCCAGTCCCGTACCCTTGCCCACAGCTTTGGTCGTGAAGAACGGATCGTAGATTTTCTTGATGTTTTCGCGGGTTATTCCGGCGCCGGAGTCCTGGACGAAGACTTCGATCTTGGAATCGACAGTTTCCGTTCGGACCCGCAACTCACCGCCTTCAGCCATTGCATCGCGCGCATTGACGAACAGATTCAAGAAGACCTGCTGAAGCTTCCCGGAGTTTCCAAACGTGACAGGATCGCCGGCCTGCAACTCGCGTTCGACACGAATCCGTGCGCTCTTGAATTGATGCTCCAGCAGGGAGAGGGTGTCGGTGATCACCTGATGGATATCCACCTCAGCAAATTCCGTCGCGTTCGTGCGCGAAAAGTTCAGAAGGTTATTCACGATTTCCGATGCCCGGAACGTTTGTTTAGTGATCTTTTCGAGGAGCTTGTTGCGTTGATCCTCCGGACTGATTTCCTTTCGCAACATCTGCGAGTAGCTGGAAATTACCGCAAGCGGCGTGTTGACCTCATGCGCAACGCCGGCAGCCAGAAGCCCGATGGACGTGAGCTTCTCATTCTGAATCAACTGATCCTCCAGCCGTACCCGATCGGTAATGTTGTCGATGATGACGAGCGTTCCTCGCGTGGCGCCATCCTTGTCCATCAGCGATGTCGCCGAGAAGTCCACGGTCAGGTCATTCCACTGCTGCTTATACAGGTGCTTCATTTCCGCAAGGCGCTGCAAGAAATATACCGGGATAATCTCCTCCGTCCGCCTGCCCAGGGTGTCGGTACGGTTTCGTCCGGTCAAGGACTCCAAAGCTTTGTTCCAGCCAACAATCCTGCCGTCCACGTCTTCAACCATGACGCCGACATTGATCGATTCAACGATGTTTTCGCTGAAATCTTTCAGGCTCTGATACTCGCTCGCCTTATGTTCGAGCGAGCGATACAGCCGGGCATTTTCCAGCGCGATGCCGACGTAATCGGACACCGTCTCCAGCAGCTCCAGATCTTCGCTCGTGAGATAGTCTCCGTTTCGAGTTCTGCCAAGACCGATATAGGCGATAACACGATCCTTTACGCGGCAGGGAATGAAGTAGTTCAAATCGTATATATCGGCCTCGAAGAAAATGTACGCGCGATCGGTCGATGACGTCAGAAAAGAGAGATTGGCGCTCTCCGGAATCGTCAGGCCGGTCGCCCGGGCCGGAATAAACCGCGAAGGATCCGCAGGATTCTCGAGGAAAATGGCTGCGCGATCGACCAATAGCGCACGCCCAAGATGGTCCACGATCCGATTGAGCATATTTTCGAGATGCACTTCCGAGCCCAGCGTTCGACCGAAGTCGATCAGTGTCTGGCGAACGTTGTACCGGTCACGATAAAAAAACTTATCCAGCCAGACCTGGAACTGGTCTTTGATCGGCGCGAACAGAAGAGCTGCCACGATCGTCGCAATAACGCGCGCCAGACCACTTAACGATTCGAAACCGGAGCCCAGGAGTTCGCCAACCAGCACCGAAAAGGTCGCGTACAGCACGATGATCGAAGCCGTCGCTAGCGTATAGGTCACACCACGCTTGAAGATGATGTCCACGTCCATCAGACGATAGCGATGGATCGCATAGCCAAACGAGATCGGAATAAGAACCAGCGGGAATATGGCGATATCGATATAGCCTTCCGGAACCAGACCAGACAGCCGCGGTAGTGACTGCAACAGAAAGTAGGGAATTACCGCAACGGCTGTGCCCCGCGTGACCCACTTCATCTGCTGCCGCAATTCAGGTGTCCTCACCGTTCGATAGGTCTGTACCAGAACGGCGGCACTCAAGACAAAGTACAGGCCAAAATGAAAATCGCCGAGATTGTCGAGGAGAATGCGCAAGACCAGCGGTGATGGGATGAATTCGAGAACATTGTAAAGGAATGCGAATTGTGCGAGAAACAGCACCGCACCCGGGAGGTAGATCACATAAAGCAATTTGCGCCGCTGCTTAACCCACTTGTGTCGTAAAGGAAACTCCAGGCAAAAGTGCAGGAAAAGCGGTGGCAGCAAAAGCGAGGCGCCCAAGTCGAACCAGAAGATCGTCCAGTCGAAACTGTTGAGCTTCCCCGTGTAGTGGAAGACGTAGTAGACAAAAGAAGTCAGGCAGACGAAATAAAAGTGCAATGCGTGCGGGGCGCGTGTGCGTTTGAGCAAAACGAAGGCGCCGACTAGAATGTACAGTAGGCCGATGATTTCGAGATATTTTTGTTGGCGCAGGAGCCGCTCCGGCTCAGGCGCGACGACGACCGTCGGGTAGATCAGTTTGCCGTCGCGTTCCAGGGTATATGTCGCCTTAGACCAAACGCCGAGTTGATAGAGAATTTGCGTGACATGCCGATCGTTCCGGACGGTTTGACCTTCGATTGCCCTTAAGACGTCCCCGCGCCGGATCCCGGCTCTGTCCGCCGGCCCGTTCGAAATCACCTGCAGGGCCTCGACGCCCCTCGCCGTTTGGATCCACGAAGCGCCGTCGTCGGGCGGAATATACCGCCGCTTTTGCTGAATATTGAGGCCCCCCAAAATCAGGACGCCCAACGTCAGCAACACAGTAACGGCGTATCTAAAGGAAAAGATCTTTCGCGGCATCTTTTTTAGCGCCGGCCAGCTGAAATTTCCGTTTGTATAATACGGTGACGCTGCCGTCTGTTCAAGCAAACTGGCTTCCAAAAAATAATACAGATACAGCTAAGTTTAGCGGTATCAATCCCGAGGCGAATATGAAAAATAGGATTGCTTTACAAAAAGACACACAGAAAGCCGCCCGCTTGAACTTCAGAACTTGATATTGATACCGCCCTTGACGAGCCGAGGGAATTGAGCGATTTGGGTGCGCTGAGGTCCAAACGACTGCTCGAAGAGATTCCGGGCGTCGAGAATTGCCTGAATCTTTCCAGGAAACAGACGCGACGTGGGCAGATTCTGAGCGATCGAGATACTTAGAGTCGGATCGTTGTATTCAAAAAGCTGTAGATACGGATCAATGTGGGAAGCGGAGAAGTGGGACGTCCACCGATAAATGGCCGTAATTTCGGTCTGTGTCGTATCGACGTCGGCTTTGAATCGCGCGGCGACCACCTGGATCAAAATTGCGGAACTGTCGATTGAGGTGCACCCGGAAACCCTCGGACGGAATGCCCCTCGTGTCGAGAATAAGCAGTCCGCGACGGCCATCCGGACTGGTCACAAACAACGCCTGGTTGTCGGTCCGGTCGCGGAAGACAGCAGCGCTAAATTCCAAATCGTCGGAAAGAACATGCGAGAACGCCGCTTCGTTATGCGAATAGCGCTCCAACGCCGGCGGCATGTACACCGTGCGGTCGAAGTAATCTTTCCCTCGAATCGAGTCGCCTGGGGCGGCCGGCGCTTGTGAGGAGGCCGCCACGCTGAAGGTGGTCCGGGAGTGAGGAACCCAGGAAATACCAAATCGCGGCCGCAGGTAAGTGTGCTCCGAGGTTGCGTCCGCCCGGCCTGCTTCTGCGCCGTAATTAAAGACGAGATGATCGGACCACTGGAAGTCTTCACCGTATCGAACCTGAAGTTCCCTCGGCGAGTCCGGTTGCAGTGGATCTCCAAACAGAACACCCTGCCTCAAATTAACACCCACCGTGGCCCGATGCCGGTCCGCTGGGGCGAAGTCATAGCTGGCGCCAAATCCACGCGGCTGGGTGGGAATCTCGTTGTACTGCCCGGCAAATGTAACCTTCGAATTCGGATCCAGCGGCATCGTCACCGAGAACTGTGAGCCAACTCCTTCGGCTGTCCCCGACGAAGTCTCAACAGACTTGGAATAAACCTGAAAATAACCGGAGTACGAAGAGTCCAGACGATATCCTCGGACTGAGCCTTGTCGCGCGAAACTGCCCGGCGCACGACGTCCAGCGCGTTTTGAAGATTGACGGTGAGCACAGCCGAGCCACCCTTGTTCAGCTGGATACCTTGTTTTGTCGCCGGCAGGAATCGCGGCATCGTCACCTTGACGGTGTAATCACCGGCAAAAAGATTCAGTACCTCGAAAGAACCGTTCTTGTCCGTAAAGGTTAGCCGGTCGGGAATAATTGGTGATTCCGATGCGACGATGACCAGAGCTCCAACCACAGGGACACCACTGGAGTCACGAACCCGGCCATTGATCGCAGCTAGATCATTGGCGGCTGTGCTGATGAAGGGGAATAAAAGAAGAAAACCGATTCCGAGCCCAACCGTCGCGGCGAACTTCTGCCGTTTTGTTGTCATTATCTCTCCAAAAATATTGCGAAGCTACGTTAGCGCGCGCCTTACCGGACCGTAAATTTCCCGGGCGCCGCAATGATGTCTTTTGTCAGATTGTCGGTGACCTTGACCTGAATTGCATATTCGCCCGGTTCGAACTCCGAAAGCGGCACCGCCTTTTCCAAGGTCATCTGTGCGGCCGCGTTCGACAATTCCGAAGCCTGCTCAACCATCTTTTTCACTTCCTGGCCATTTCGGGTGATCAGCATTTCGACGGTCGCCGAAGGTTTGTGCGTCGCCTCATCCAGCTTGAGATTGTAGACCTGGAACCACACATTCAAATTCTTGTCGCGTTTGAAGTCGTCCTTTACATTCGGCCGGACCTTCGTACTGCCGAGAATAAAGGAACCCGAACCGATCTGGGTTGTCGGGAGATTTTCGACAACATCCGCCAGGATAAGCGAGCTCAAAGCGAGCTTCTCATCCGGATACCGCGGCACGGCCAGTCTCTGATTAATCGTACCCACGTTTCCGCTGTTGATGTCCTTCAAGACGAGGTCGAGCTTATAGAGACCGGGGCGCAACGGCACGATCCTCTGGTGAATCGAGGCGCCCTCGAGCTGCTGTTTGAACAACGCATCCGGGATATCCTGAGAGATGGTGTCCTCGAAGACCTGGGCGACGCGCCCGTTAATTCCGGTAACCCTGCCGAAGACGTGAACCATTGCCCGATGAATCCCTTCCTGCTCCTGGAAGGCGAGGTCTTTGTTTTGCAACAGAACCGTGATCGGCGTGAGAACGCTTTCTTCCGTCACTCGAACGAAATCGGTTCTAAAGCTGAAGGGAAGCAGATTGAACGAGAGTTTCGTCGTGACGATTGTTTCAAGATCCTTGAATTTGATTTCGGGTGGTCTGAAAACCTTCGCCGAGAGTTCGAGACGGTCGAATTGATTATTTCGTGACGTATTGCCGAGGGCATTGCCAAGGCTGGCGCCGTCACGCGTCAGGCGGTCGGCCTTGTCTCTGCCATTGAACTCTTCATCGAATGTCAGACCCGCGCCGGGAACGTGCAGCAGCGCGTCCTTTTCGCTCGGATCGATCGTAAACCGGTATTCACCCGACATGGATGGATCCACGAATTCGAGCAGGACCTCGTTGCCGATGCCTTCAATGTACCGGTAGCGCCAGATCTCGAAAGGAAAAGTGCTGGTGGTACCGCCGCCTTCTTCAAATGGACGGTCATAGGTTCCGCCTGAGGGATGCGACTCGATTTCGTCGGGCTTTCCATAAAGGATATAGATGCGTCCGCGATCCGTTTTCCAACCCGGTTTTCCAGAGGCAAAACGCTCGTTCGCGTAGGCAATACGGCTGTAATGTTCTTCCTTGAATTCGTTCTCGATGGTATCCGGCGTAGGATCACGCCGGAGCCAGAACTGCTCGATGAATTGTTCACGCTCTTCATCCGTTTTCAGAGCCTTGAAAGCAGTTTTCTCCTCGTTGGTGATCACGTAAGCGACATCTTCATCCAACCACTTCCTCAGGGCGCGGTTTCCAAGCTCCTGCTCACGGGATTTCTTGTTCTCCTGCTTTTTGGTCTCCTGCTTCTTCGGCTCGTTCTTTTTCTGGGCAACCACCGGCAAGGTAGCAGAGAAAAGCACCAGGGAAGTAAGGGCAACTCGAATCCCTCTTCGGCTCATAAAACACCTCGGGTGAGACTGGTAAGCATTCGCAAGTATTAACGACTAGCTATCATAGCATTAGTGATTTGACAGTCAAGCGCATTACCCCGTTTTTGCGGCCTGTTTCGGTTTGCTCTACAATGCGAGTTTCCGATTTTTCCGAGGAGATTCCCAACAACATGCTCGACCTTGCTTACCTGCGCGAAAACATCGAAGCCGCCAGAGAGCGGCTGGCGCACCGTGGCTTTTCCCTCGACGTAGAGACGTTCCAGCGGCTGGATGGTGAGCGTAAAGGCCTGATCCAGGAGGTCGAACGCCTCCGCCGGCTCCGGAATACGGCTTCTGATGAGATTTCCCGTCTCGTTCGTGAGAAGGTGGATGTCTCGGAAAAACGTAATGAAATGAAACTCGTATCGCAGCAGATCAAGGATATCGACGAATCTCTCCGGACAATCGAAGAGAAGCTCTTTGAGTTCGCCTCGACCATCCCCAACCTGCCCGACCCGAGCGTGCCCATCGGTCTGACCGAAGAGCAGAACGCTGAAGTCCGCCGGATTGGAGAGCCGGCCCGGTTTGATTTCGAACCCAAGGCGCATTGGGATCTCTGCCCGCCACTGGGGATTCTGGACCTGGAACGCGCAGCAAAAATAGCCGGCGCCCGATTCCCGCTACTGGCGGGCGTGGGCGCCCGCGTCGAGCGCGCGCTGATCAACTTCATGTTGGATATCCATACCAAGGAGCGCGGCTATCGGGAGATTTTGCCGCCATTCATGGCCAACTCCAAAAGCCTGTTTGGAACCGGCCAGCTTCCGAAATTTGAGGAAGATCTGTTCAAGCTTCGGGATACGGACTATTACCTCATTCCTACCGCCGAAGTCCCAGTCACCAACATTTATCGCGATGAGATCATCGATGGCGACCGGATGCCCATCAAATTCACCGCCTACACGCCCTGTTTTCGCAGTGAGGCAGGTTCATACGGCAAGGATGTTCGCGGCATATTCCGGGTGCATCAGTTCAATAAAGTGGAACTCGTCAAGTTTACACGTCAGGAAGATTCCAGCGCGGAATTGGAATCCCTGGTCACGGACGCGGAAGAAATATTAAAGCGGTTGATGATTCCGTATCGTGTCGTTATTCATTCCACGGGCGACATGGGCTTTAGTGCTGCGAAAAGTTACGATCTGGAAGTCTGGCTGCCGGGACAGAAGGCCTATCGTGAGATTTCCTCGTGTAGCAATTTTGAAGATTTTCAGGCAAGACGCGGGAATATCCGCTATCGGCCGAGCGGAGGCGGGAAGGTCCGCTTCGCGCATACTTTGAATGGATCCGGTTTGGCCATCGGCCGCACCTGGATTGCAATGATGGAAAATTACCAGCAACAGGACGGGACGGTTGTCATTCCTGAAGCGCTCCGTCCATACCTTGACGGCCTAAGCGTGATCCAGCCGGAAACGGTCATTTGAACGTGAGGGGGAAAGCGTACCTCGCATTACTCGCCGGCTCGACACTATGGTGCTTGAGCATCATTGCCGCTCCGCTGGTGGGCGCTTCTGCTCTCTACCAGTTCTTCTCACTCATCTGCCATCAAGATCCCGCGCGCTCCTGGCACATCCTCGGAGAACCACTGCCTGTCTGCATCCGCTGTGCGTCGATCTATTTCGGGTTTTTGGCTTCGCTGTGGCTGGGTTTTCCAGCAAACGCACGCTGGCTCCGAATCTCGATCTTGCTGATGTTCACTGAATTTGTACTCGCGCGCTTCTGGATAGACGCCGCCATACTCCGTTCGGTTTCCGGAATTGTGGTTGGCGCGGCAGCGGCCCCGTTTGTCCGAAAAGGAATCGAGGAGATCCGTGAGTCCATGTAGACAATGCGGAGCCAACTTGCCGGATGAAGCGAAATTCTGTCTTCAATGCGGGGCTGCAGTTGAATTGCCCGAAGCTCCACCGCCGGCGCCTGAGCCCAAATTGGAATTCATCCAGCCGGCGGTTGCAGGCGGAATGTTTTTGGGCCTGCTTTCATCACTCCCATTCATCAACGCGGGAAATTGCCTCTGCTGCATGTGGGTCCTTGGAGGAGGCGGCATCGCGGTGTTTCTGCTAAGCAAGCAGCGCCCTAGCGGTATCAGTTACGGGGATGGCGCATTTGCAGGCGTGCTCAGCGGGCTGTTCGGGTCGATCGTGGGCACAATGGTATCGATTCCGGTTCGAATCATTTCGGATAAAATCCTCGGAAGCCAACAACAAGCGATCGAGGAAGCCATGCGAAATGTGCCGGGATTTGAAGGTCCATTCCGCGATCTGATCATGCGAGTGGCCTCGCCTGAAATCTCGATCACGACACTCGCCTTCACGTTTTTCTCGAGCCTGTTGTTATATT
>QHXC01000688.1 GCA_003222815.1 Acidobacteriota bacterium
GGACGGCTCGCTATCTCCTGTTGGCGCCGGGCCCACCGTCCGTTTGAACCACGCGTGAAGACCGCGCCACCGCGATTCCCAAGCCGAGACGGCGCTCTCTCGTGTGGCGTCGGACTGGTCGAGTGCATCGACAACGTCGCGTTCCCCGGCGATCTTCAGAATCCGGCCGACGTTCATGTCCTCGATTCGATCAATCGCGGCAGCGATTTCTGCTGTTGCGAGAACAAGCTCGCTGACGAACCGGTCGATATAGCTAATGAGCCTTTCTTTGTAAACGAGGAACTCGTCAATGCCCGCCGCCAGCAGTTCGACATTGCGTTGGAGGCTTCCAATAAATGCGAGCGCATTCGCTGTGAGCGCATCCAGGCGATCACGTAATGCCGTCATCGTTCGGTGAACTTTGCCGGCGTCCGGTTCATCGGCTGAGGCAAGCTGTTCCAGTTCGCCCAAAAACACGCGGATATCGGCAAGAGCAGCCGTCTGAAGCTCGCCGGGCCGGCGCACGACGTCATAGTAGGTTTCAAGCGCCCGCTCTACTGCCTCTCCTTCCACTGTCAATTGGTAGAGAAAGCGAGGTCGATAGAAATCCTCGACGGTTGAGACATCCGCTGTATCGGCATGCTTCTCTAAGTTGCCCCATTGGCATAGTTGTTCGAGCGCGCCCTCGATTTCAGTGAGTTCGATGTCGCCAAGTATTCCGTCGCGTATGTCAGACGGACGAAGATGGATTCCAAATGCCTCCTTGGCGCGGAGGAATCTGCGCATAATTTGCCGATAGACAGGCGTCTTTTCGGCGTCTAAATACGCAAAGGCTCGTAACCGTCCTGTGGATTCGGTCATCAGCGATGGACTCCATCCCGGTTGTATTGAAGGTTTCAGTATCCAGTCGAACTGGACAGATGAGGTCCCGATCTCAGGCGGCGGCTTGGTTCAGGCGTTGGCCGTAGTATATATTTGTGATATATATCGCTCTGTATTGAGGTGCATGAGTGTCCAAAACCAAGACGGCCAAACTCTTCCGCAACGGTCGTAGCCAGGCGGTGCGCCTTCCACGCGAATTCCGTTTTGAGGGAGACGAAGTCCGGATTCGACGCGTTGGCGAGGGAGTGCTCTTGGAGCCTGTCATTTCCGATTCTCGATAGCAACGCTTGCATCGCCTTAATCAATGGCAAGCCGTCTGCCGTACGCGGTAAGTTTCAGAAAGCGATTGAGAGTGGCGCGGAGGTGAACGTATCCACGGTTGTGGCTTTCGAACTGTGGTACGGAGTTGCAAAGAGCCAACATCAAGAAGTCAATGCAGAACGATTGGACACTTTTCTCGCCGGCCCCATCCGTTTGATGGCTTTCGAAGAAGAAGATGCAAGAACAGCGGGAACGATACGAGCGGAGTTGGAAGCGGCGGGCCGACCGATAGGGGCATACGATCTATTGATCGCGGGGCAGGCGGTCCGTCACAAGGTGACATTGGTCACCGCAAACGAGAAGGAATTCGCCCGCGTCCAAGGACTTATTTGGGAGGATTGGGCTAAGTCGTAAGCCAGCTCACCTGTAGATTGGGTAAGCACGGGATTCCGAACATCTCGCAGGATCGAGTCAGCGTGTCCGGCGTTTTCCGACTCGACTGTCCGCGTTCAGAACTTCCTTTCGAAGTTGGATGTTCCTTCGGGCGACTCCGTCGCAGGCCGTTCGATTGCACGCAATACAATATCCCGGCGTGTAAGATCGATGTCTCTTACATCGGTCTCTAACTTGACGCGGCTTGGAGTGCTGTTAACCGCCCCGGGAGACACATCGCACACTCCGACAGTCGCGACCGAGTCGATGGCCCCGGTGGGGGTTGCCGCCGATTCGACAGCGAGGCTGATTTCTGCCGCGGCAAGGAACGCGTCGCGGCGATCTGATATGAGCACGGCGCCGGCCTTCCTCGTCGATCTAAATCCGCAAACTCGCCGGCGCCGCAATGGCAGTCACAACACCGGCGGGAATGTTCCGCTACTCCAGCACCGGACCTTTTTCAACATGCATTTCGAGGAACGCTTCGTAGTAGCCACTCGGCAGAGAGATTCGACGGACACTTCACGGATATAGATTATTTAGCCGTTAGGCATCAGTAGGTTGTCACGGTACAGTGGATTCCAGTTCCACCGCCATATCCACCACCGATCGCCAGCTAAGCTTACCCCGGAGGTGGAATCACCCATACGGCCTCTCGCCCAGAGAACTTTCTGTTTCTGTTGCTTTGATAAAGCGTGTGCAGCCTCATGTGGTAGCGGATCAGAACGCACGGTCTGATCACGCCTTTCGAAGTTGACCAGCCGTTTGATCCATAAGGCCGTAGCCCTCGTGACCGACCATTAGTCTCTCAACGTTGCCGCTGGTTGCTTCGATCACGTCACGACGGAAAACGGAGAGGGCGAGCCATCCCGTCAGAAGAACGACTTAACCGCTGGTCTCTTCCTGTAGTGCGGCTGCGATTGACCGCTGAGTTGTCCTTCACGGTCTCTGAGTGTAGTACGCCTTCTGTCAAGGTCTCTATCAAACAAATGACTGGTCTCGAGAAGTTTTCCTTCATGCATTTCCAAATGAATCCAGAAGCCCGCTTTCTCGTCATTCCACGACATGGACATTGTCGTTGCATACGCAGCCTCTTGGGGCGTTCCATATCGGGCAATCAGCACCTCGCGCATAGGCTGGAATTCCTGAGATGGTAGTTCTGCCTCAAGATCGACGCCTTCCAGCAAATTATCTACGAACACGAGTTTGACCTTGTTGCCAGCGGCGTCGCGACCTTCAGCGACAGCGTTGCTTTCAGAGGTGCTCTTGATCTCAATTCCTGGAACCTGCGCCCGTACCTCCCACGGTTGCATTCTGAGTCGCAGTCCACCCAACGTTGCTGGCAGAGAGTTCTCAATTAGTTCTCCGTCTCCCCAATCTCTCCGATATTGTTCTAGATTAACTTCGCTTGACCAAGCGTTCGAACCGGGCATTAGAGGTCCCTTTTTCCAATCGCGGATAGCATTGGGATAGGCAATAAGCTTCAGCTCGACGATCCTACCCCCTCCGATATGCCGTCTATTGGTGTAACGGGCCCGAACATCGCCATCGACCCAAACCCAGTCGTTTTGAGAAGTATTTTTCTCAGGCAACTTTTTGAAAGTAGGCCCCAATTGAAGCATTGTGTTTCTGTCGAATTCCGATGCGTCGCTTGGACTAATATCACCCATCTCGCTAAAGACCTCAGTGAGTCGCCCTTCTGTTGGAAGAGTCCCACCTCTCCACATTTGCATTTAGCTTCAAGGCTTCTGAAATGGACATTCCCAGATTGAAGCCGTGCAATTTCGTTGGGATCCGGCCGGAACTTTATGTCTGCGCGCCAAGCAAAGCTTGGGAGAGCACGACCTGCGACGAGATATGTAAGCCAGAGAAGATGAAGACAAGATCTGACCAATGCTCAATTCTCGATTCCCAATTCTCATCGGATGGGAATTGAGCATTGGTCAGATCGTTTGTTTCCTCATACGTGACCGTATTTGCGAAAAGCTGTACTTAGTCCAGCCACATCAGCGTGGCGGGGTTGTCATGAAGCATGACTCGAACGTCGTCCGGTTGGATCCCGAACGCCAGCAGCGCCCGAATGAAGACTCTCATGCCGTCGATACTGTCCATGTGCAGAACCTGGCCGAAGTCACTTCCGATGATGCATCGCTTGGGGCCAATTTCCTTGATCGTGCGGATTGTTTCCATCGGATCGGCCACCGGCTGATACAAGCTCGGTATCATGGGCTGGCAGTACGTCCCTACATAGACTCCAAGCTCAGCGAGTTCCTTCATCTCCTCCAGCAACAGCTTGTTCAGTTCTAACAAAGGATGGTCCAAAGTTGCCCGGACGCCGAGTTCCCTGGCTTTCTTCGCCAGCGGCAATAACTCCTTGAAGTCGGTGTGTCCGAAGCCGATTCCGACCTTCTTTGCCACGGCCATTTTCATGATCTCGACGACTTCCGGGAGCACCTCGCCGTCCTCGCTCACCAGCCGCACGCCTCCTTTCTCGGGCTGTCCGGCGCCACGCCAGAAGCCCAGCGATGTGAAGGTGGGAAACCATATCATCTTAAAGTTTGGATACTGTAAGGCGATGCGGATCGCTTCGGGATTCATTCCCAGGCAGGTTCCCGCTCCCCCATAGATTTCCACGCGGTGAGTCAATTCTCCCTTTCCGACCAGGTAGTCAATATGCCGCTGCGCGAGGAAGGCGGCATTGGCGCTGACGTTCCAATGGTCTTTAAAGGCCAGGGCACGCATTCCGGCCTTCGAAGCGTCAATCGCGATCTGAATCATGTCCTGGGAGCGATGGACAA
Source organism: Acidobacteriota bacterium (assembly GCA_003222815.1). Lineage (GTDB taxonomy): Bacteria > Acidobacteriota > Terriglobia > 20CM-2-55-15 > 20CM-2-55-15 > 20CM-2-55-15. The sequence continues at coordinate 4,353 of QHXC01000688.1, forward strand.
AATCCGGATAGGCATGGATATGACAGTCGATAGCGCCCAGCAAAAGCTCATCCTCGATTCCCGGATAAATCTTGAGCATCTCCGGGTTGTCTTTGAGCATTTGGTAAAAATAGTCTTTGGCATTGAGTTGCCGGACCCGTTCCACAGTCAACACTCGGCCCACGAGGAGCTGTCGGGCCGCTTCGGCATCAGCAGCAAAATCGCACATAATAGCCTCCTTTAAAAAAGGAGAATTTTGCCGCGAATTACGAAAATGACGCGAATGGCGCGCGATACCGTTTGAAGGGCGCGTCATTCGTGTGATTGGCGCAATTTGCGGCTATGAATTCCCCCACGCTTCAACGAATCGACGGGCATCTTCGATGACTGGCTCCGTCACAGGGACATAAGGAACAATTAGTCGATGGACACCAGCCTCTACAAAGGGTTGCAGCCTTTCCTTGATTTCTTTCACGGATGTCGCCGGGATGACGGGCAGCTTGTCCATGTAGGCGTCGGTGATCAGCGCACTGGCGGCTTTGAACCCGCCCGCTTTGAAGGCCCCCTGGATAGCGTTCACCTCCTGCTCGAATCCGGAAGCTTTGAGCATGTCACGATAGTGATCGGCGATATTGTAAAACGTCAGGACCTGACGCAGGCGTGAGCGCGCCATCGTCCGGTCCGGGTGCAGCGACACGCGCACCTTCGCGATGATCTCAATTTTGTCCGGATCGCGGCCCGCCTCGACAGCTCCGGCGCGAACACGGCCTGCGATTTCCCGAATTGTGGCGGGGGTTGCCATATTGATGAACACTCCATCGGAGATCTGCCCGACGAGCCGCGTCATCTGCGGACCCAGGCCCGCAAGGTAGATCGGAAACGATGGGTGGCTGGGCTTCCAGGAAAGTTGGAAGCGCTGCCCCGTCGAATAGATTTCTCCCTGATATTCCACTCGCTCACCCGCGGCAGTACGGCGAACGATGTCGATGTACTCGCGGGCGCGGCGCAGCGG
>QHXC01000689.1 GCA_003222815.1 Acidobacteriota bacterium
GACTTCCGGGGCAACTACTAGACAGCAACCAACAAATATCAATCTATTTTCTCCAAGTGTTTCCACTGAAAAGCGAACCAAGCGTCAGCATCCTAACCAGGATGAGGCAGGTAGTTACAAATGACTGAAAGAGTTGAGTTAGAGGGCAGCGACCGAACACAGCAAGCTCCACGAACCGAAGGGAGTTATGGCGCAGAACACATAAAGGTTCTAGAGGGGCTGGAAGCCGTTCGAAAGCGTCCCGCGATGTATATCGGTACGACCGGGATAGACGGGCTGCATCACCTTGTGTATGAGGTTGTTGATAACTCTATAGACGAAGCACTAGCCGGCTTCTGTACTGAGGTTCATGTAGTTATCCACATCGATAACTCCGTCACAGTCATTGACAATGGCCGGGGTATTCCCACCGAAATTATGCCCAAGGAGGGCAAGCCGGCAGCGGAAATAGTTATGACAAAGTTGCACGCGGGCGGCAAATTCGATAACAGTGCATACAAAGTTTCAGGAGGATTGCATGGAGTAGGTATCTCGGTAGTAAATGCGCTTTCCGAATGGGTCAATTTGGAAATCTGGCGCTCTGGCAAGGTTTACGTTCAGGTCTATGAGCGAGGCGTGCCGACGGGTCCGCTAGAGATGACGGGGCACACAGATCGCCGCGGGACCAAAGTAAGTTTTAAGCCTGATCTAAAAATTTTCGAGACCACGGAATTCAGCTTTGATGTTCTCTCGCAACGGTTGCGTGAGCTGGCTTTCCTAAACAAGGGTGTTTTAATCACCATTGAAGATGAGCGGGATGAGCGGTCTGAAAAGAAGCACGAGTTTCACTACACTGGCGGGATCGTCTCGTTTGTCGAGCATCTGAACAAGAATAGGACGTCGCTCCATGACAAGGTGATCTATTTCGAGGGTGTGCGCGAAGGCATCGATCTTCAGATTGCGATGCAATACAACGATGGGTACCAAGAGCAGATCTTCACGTTTGCCAACAACATCAATACCCATGAAGGCGGAACGCACATGATCGGCTTCAAGTCCGCCCTGACTCGCACGCGTTTGAGGGCCAGACGAAGACGAAGCTCGGTAACAGCGACGTCAAGGGAATTGTCGAGACTTTGGTGAATGACGGGCTTAGTGCTTACCTGGAGGAGAACCCCACGCTGGCGAAAAAAGTCATAAACAAAGCGATAGAAGCGGCGCGCGCGCGAGAAGCAGCGCGGCGCGCGCGCGAGCTCGTCCGGCGGAAGGGTGCGTTGGACAGCATGTCCCTGCCGGGAAAACTCGCGGATTGTCAGGAGCGCTCCCCCGAGCTGTCTGAGATTTTCATTGTTGAAGGCGACTCCGCTGGCGGTTCAGCAAAACAAGGTCGCGATCGGCGCACGCAAGCGATTCTGCCCATCAAGGGAAAAATTCTGAATGTCGAGAAGGCTCGCTACGACAAGATGCTCACGCATCAGGAAATTGCCGCGATGATCACCGCGTTGGGAACTGGTATAGGTCAGGATGACTTTGACGCTTCGAAGCTCCGATATCACAAAGTCATTATCATGACAGATGCTGACGTTGATGGATCGCACATTCGTACGCTGTTGCTAACGTTCTTCTACCGGCAAATGGGAGAGTTGATTGAGCGAGGCCACATTTTCATAGCACAGCCGCCGCTATTCAAAGTGAAAAAGGGCAAGAACGAACAGTACATAAAAGATGAGCGGCAGATGTCACGATTCCTGCTCAAAAAAGCGACGGAGAACCTTACGGTGGAGGTTGAAAAGGGTGGACAGCTGAAGGGTCACGAGCTGACCGGCTTCCTTGAAAAGCTCATCGAGTTGAACACGGTCTTTCAAAAGGTAGATCGTCATTTTCGCGATGGCCGTGTTGTCGATCTATTGCTGGGCATGGGTGCCGAAGGGCGCGCGTTTCTTGCAGACAAGCAGAAGGTGCAAGACCTGGCCAAAAAGGTCGAGTCCTTCGACTACATGGTCGAGATTTCCACAGATGAGGAGCACAGCGTCCAAAAGTTGATGTATCGGCAGGGCAGTCAATCGCCGGGACTCCACGACGACCAGCCGAAAAGATCGTCAGGAGCTGATCGACCACATTATGGAGATTGGGAAGAAAGATCTACAGATTCAGCGGTACAAGGGTCTTGGCGAAATGAATCCTGAGCAGTTGTGGGAAACCACAATGGATCCGGAAAAACGCACGCTGCTGCAAGTTCAGATCAAAGACGCTGTGCAGACTGGAGAAATCTTCACGATTCTCATGGGTGATGCTGTAGAGCCGCGTCGCCAGTTCATCGAAGAGAACGCGCTGGATGTGAAAAACCTGGACATTTAGACAAGGGCTGCACCCTTGATATCCCAAGCTTGCGGAAGCGGCTGCGCCGCCCTTGCGTTGTGAGTTTTGAGTAGTGAGTTTTGAGTCAGAGGTTTTACTCAGAACTCACAACTCACAACTCAGAACTCACAACTGACTAAAGGAGAGTTAATGGCAGACGACATCACACCACCGTTACCCCCATCGCCTCCCCCGTCGAACCACGTGCCGGTCAATATCGAAGATGAGATGAGGCGGTCGTACGTCGACTATGCGATGAGTGTGATCATTGGTCGCGCGCTACCGGACATACGGGACGGACTGAAGCCCGTCCATCGTCGCATCCTCTACGGTATGCGTGATATGGGTCTGACGCCAAATCGCCCATACCGAAAATGCGCGAAAATTGTGGGCGAGGTTATGGGCAACTATCACCCACATGGGGATACTCCTATCTACGACAGCCTTGTCCGCATGGCGCAGGACTTTTCATACCGGTATCCCCTTGTTGATGGCCAGGGAAACTTTGGTTCGATCGATGGTGACCCGCCTGCGGCGATGCGATACACGGAGGCCCGGATGGACCCATTTGCCGAGGCTCTGCTGGAGGACATTGACAAGGAGACCGTCGATTTTGTTCCAAACTATGACGAAGAACGGGAAGAGCCGTCCTACTTGCCGAGCAAAGTTCCCAATCTTCTCGTGAATGGCTCCGGCGGTATTGCGGTGGGCATGGCGACGAACATGCCGCCCCACAATCTTGCAGAAGTCTGCGAGGCCGTCGTTCATCTTATCAACAAGCCTGACGCGCAATTTCAGGAAATCTATGAGCGGATTCCGGGCCCGGATTTCCCCACGGCCGGGATCATCCATGGTCGTGGCGGAATACGGCAAGCCTATGAGACAGGCCGCGGCCAGATCACCATGCGAGCCCGCGCTACGATCGAGCGTCAAGGCAAGGATCGCGATGTCATCGTTGTGACCGAGATTCCCTATCAGGTGAACAAGGCGCGTCTGATCGAAAAAATTGCGGAACTCGTCAATGACAAGCGCATTGAAGGAATCGGTGACATCCGCGATGAAAGCGACCGGCACGGCATGCGTATCGTTATCGAGCTGAAGCGCGGTGAACAGGGATTGGTAATTCTGAACAACCTTTATAACCTGACGTCGATGCAAACGACATTCGGAGTGATCAACCTGGCAATCGTCAATGGCCAGCCGAAAGTGCTGTCGCTGCATGAACTGTTGCGGTCGTTCATTGAGCACCGGGTGGATGTTGTCCGTCGCCGCACTCAATACGAATTACGCCAGGCGGAAGCGCGGGCACACATTCTGGAAGGCCTGGGGAAGGCGCTTGATCATATTGATGCCATTATCAAGCTGATTCGTGCGTCCAAGACGTCGGCTGATGCCCGCGAAGGTTTGATCGGCGAATTCGAATTCACGGAAATCCAGGCCAAAGCCATCCTCGAGATGCAATTGCAGCGGTTAACTGGTCTTGAACGCCAAAAGATTGAAGACGAGATGAAGGAACTCCGGGAGAAGATCGCCGAGTTAAAGGAGATCCTCGCAAGTGAAACAAAGTTGCGGCAGGTCATCGTTAAGGAACTTCGGGAAGTGCAGAAGAAATACGGAGACGCGCGGCGGACGGAGATCATCGAAGAGGAAGCGGAAATCCGCATGGAAGATCTCATTGCGGAGGAGGACGTCGTAATCACCGTGACGCACACCGGCTATCTCAAGCGGACTCCCCTGTCTGTCTATCGAAATCAGGGCCGAGGCGGCAAAGGCCGAATTGGCATGAAGACACGCGAG
>QHXC01000690.1 GCA_003222815.1 Acidobacteriota bacterium
GGGCTCGACCATCCTTACGGGCACGCTTATACGCCATGGCGACACCGGCGACCCTCCGACCGACGACGCCAACCACAAGGACAACTACTACCCCGCGTACCCGATCGGGGCCGTGGACGCGAACGTCGTCGCGCGCGCGGGGGCCATATCCGCTGCGCCTGCAGGACCGAACAATTATTATGCTCTGGAGTACTACAAGCAGTTGGTTCCCAACGCGGAGGTCACGCTACCGGGTTCCACGTGCGTTACCTGCGATCCCAAGGCGCTCTCTCCCGCCAACACCTGGACGCCGCAAAACCTGGCGGCGCTGGTCGAAAAGCTCGGTGGAGCCATCGTGGCGACCCACTCGCAATCGGGAATCATGGGGCATCACATGGTCCGTATACTGAAGGAACGCGGTCATCTGGATATGCTGAAGGGCTTGATCACCATTGAGGGATCCTGCTCCTTGCCGAACAGCGGGCTCAAAGCAGAGGACTTCGATAATATCCCGTACATGGCCCTCAAAGGAGACTATACGGCGACAAGTGAAGTGTGCCAAACCACCGTTGACGCCATCAATGCCAGGCGCGCTGCCGGGCACGGCACCGCAAAAGCCGACTATGTCAAGCTGGACGAACTGGGGAACCCGATCTTCAACGGCACCACGCATATGATGATGTTGGGTACGAACAACCTCGAGATCGCGGATGTCATCCTGAATTGGGTTGACGAGAACGTCATCTCGAAGAATAAGAAGATCAGTAAGGAAGTGACCGCACGGAGCGCACGGCGCTAGCGTTTCCTGCTGAATGATTGCAGGACTGCGAAACGGATTCCCCTCCTCACGGAGACTCACGGAGGAGGGGTGGCTGCGCCATCAAGAAAAAGCTGCGAAGCCACAGCAGCCGGCGCAGACGGGGAAGCTGTGAAAAAATTGGAATCAAGCGCTATTCCCCTCCTTGCATCACTGCAAGGAGGGGTGGCCGAGCGATTCAGAAAATATCGCGAAGCATCCGCTTATCGCGAGGCCGGGGTGGTTTTCCGATGAATCCAAAAGGAAAACCACCCCGGCTGCGTCTGCTTCGGTGGCTTCGCCAAATTTTCTTTGATGACGCAGCCACCCCTCCTTGCGGTGGTGCCTTGCTATGTCCCACATCTTTTGCTGGACACGGGGGCATTGAAGACAACTGGAGGGAAAGCCGAAGTCCCCTCCTTTGCCAAGGAGGGGACTTCGCCTTTCCCGCAGGTTGTCCCAGACGCCCGTGTCCAGCGGACGACTTGTGGGTAACGCTCAAGCGGTGGTGCAAGGAGGGGAATAACGCCTTATCACAATTAATTCACACCTTCGGGGTGGTCAGCCAAGACAAAGTATTTCCGAAACTATTCTTGAAACGTTGTCCGGAATTGACCATCCCGTCTGCGCCAGCTTCTGTGGCTGCACGGCTTTCTTTTGATGGCGCAGCCACTCCTTCTGTCTCAGGAGGAGAATCCATTTTGCCGTCTTCCGATTAATTCACATCTGCATGACAATAGCTGAGCTGAATTCATTCGATTGCACGCGCTTCGTTGAAGCCGTTGGCTGGGTTTTCGAGCATTCGCCGTGGGTGGCGGAAAGGGCATGGATGGCAAGGCCATTCGCCGATCTCGAAGCCTTGCATGCGGCGATGAAGGCCGAAGTGGAGCGAGCGCAGCCGGAAGAACAACTCGATCTTCTCCGAGCGCACCCCGATCTTGGAACACGCGCCCGCATCAGTGTAGCCTCGGCTGAGGAACAAGCCGGCGCGGGCCTGGACTGTTTGACGCCGGAGGAATTCGAACGCCTGCAGCATTTGAATTCGGCGTATCGAAATAGGTTCGGTTCCCCTTTTTTGTTCGCGGTCAAGGGAAGCACGAAGTACGATGTGCTCGATGCTTTGGAACGGCGTCTCGATGCTTCGCCGGAAGAGGAATACCGGGAAGCGCTCCGGCACGTCTATCGCATCGCGGAGCTTCGGTTGCGGGACATAATTCTGTAGAGGCGGTACTGCGTACCGCGGAGCGGCGATAGAAAGTAGCGCCACCGTGAGCATTGTGAAGTATACGCATTTCGTTATTGCCGAACGCGAGGGGTTGGTTCAAAAAAAAATTGTTTTGGAGTTTGAACGAACCACCCCGGCCGCGCCTTTCAAAGGAACGGGAAGTTTTCTTGATGGCGCGTCCACCCCTCCTTTGCCAAGGAGGGGAGTCTGCTCCGCCCAAGCGTTCAACGAGATTAAATGCAATAAGGAACACTCCAGTGGAACAGTTTGCCAGCGGGTGGAAACGTAATTATTACGGCAAGGGCGATGTGATCGTCTATCGCCTGCGCCGGGACGGGAAGACAGCAGCCGGCCAGAGCCCGGTCTTCGGCGCGAACATCAAGATGTTGGTGTATGGCGATGCTTTCTGGCAGACCTACACCACCGGAGACAACGCGGGGCTGATCGCAACCGATTCGATGAAGAACTTCATCCAGCGCGAGGCGCTCAACTACGCGGGCCCGGACCTGGAAGACTGCTGCCGATTTCTCGGTGCAAAGTTTCTTGAAACGTATCCCCAAGTCGAGGGTGTTCAGGTCTCGTCCATCGAAATGCCGTACTGCAGCTTGACGGATGACCAAGTCTCTTTCGCTCCGTCTGGTCCGGAGCGAGCCATCGCGCGCATTGAACTCAACCGTGTGGGAACCGTCGAGGTCGCTTCCGGTATCCGAGGATTCAAATTGCTGCGTCTCGGTGGAAGCGCGTTCCAGGGATTTGTGCGCGACCAGTACACGACGTTGCCGGACGTCGCCAATCGGCCGTTGCACATGTGGCTCGATCTCGAGTGGCTTTATTCGGCCCCTTCGGCCGGGTTCAGTTCAGGCACGATTACAGCGGCGGTGCGCCGTCTGGTTCACGAAGTCTTCTGCGCTTTCGAATCGGGAAGCATCCAGCAGGTCATCTATCAAATCGGCAGCAAAATTCTTGCGGAAATACCTGCCGTCGCTGAAATCCATTTGGAAGCGAACAATCGGACATGGGACGCCATCGGTGAACGTGGCGATGAAGTTGGTGTCTACACCGAGCCGCGCCCGCCCTACGGCTGTCTCGGGCTAAGGCTCCGGAGATAAGATGCAACGAATCCGGATGGGCGGCCGCGCGAACCTCTTTCGCCGGGCGATCTCGATCGAGGTCTCTACGAGTTGACGTTCCATGCCGGCGACTATTTTCGATCCGCTGGAATGAAGCTGCCCGATCCCCCGTTTCTCGACGAGATCGTTGTCCGGTTTGGGATTGGCGATCCGGCTGGACACTACCACGTCCCTCTACTGCTCTCTACCTACAGCTACAGCACCTATCGAGGATCCTGATGGAGCGGCCTCTTGCCACGGCTCACGGCGTCATCGCGCGTTGCAAATCGCTTGCGGAATGCACTTCGGAATCCGGTTTCACGACGCGGCCATTTCTTTCCGAGCCGATGCGCGAGGTCCACTTGCGGCTCGGCGCCTGGATGCAACAGGCCGGCATGAGCGTTTCGATTGATGCGGTAGGCAATCTCCGAGGCGGCTACGCCGCCCAGCAACCATCGGCGCCGCGGTTGTTCATCGGATCGCACCTCGACACCGTTCCCCGCGCGGGTGCGTATGACGGCGTTCTTGGCGTCGTTCTGGGAGTCGCGCTGGTCGAACTGCTCGACGGCCGCCGCCTGAAGTTTCACATTGAAGTCGTCGGATTCTCGGAAGAAGAAGGACTGCGTTTCGGCGTCCCTTTCATCGGCAGCCGTGCTCTGATTGGCGGCATCGATGGCGAGCTCCTCGGGCGCCGCGACGCGAATGGTGTGCGAGTCGTCGATGCCATTCGCGCGTTTGGCCTCGATCCTTTGCGAATCGGTGACGCCCAGGCTGGAGGAGATTCGCTCGGCTACGTTGAATTCCACATCGAGCAGGGCCCGATACTCGAAAGCCTCGGTCTCCACCTGGGAGTTGTGGAGGCGATTGCCGGCCAAAGCCGTCTTGAGATGATCTTCAAGGGTCAAGCCAACCACGCGGGAACCACCCCCATGCACCTTCGCCACGATGCGCTGGCCGGCGCCGCGGAATGGATCACGAGTGTGGAAAAAGAAGCGCATGCGACTGCCGGCCTTGTTGCGACTACGGGACGGCTACACGCGGAGCCCGGAGCGAGTAACGTCATTCCCGGCATCGTCCACGCTAGTCTTGATGTCCGGCATGCAGACGATGCGGTCCGCAGGCCAGCGGTCGAGCGCCTTCTACGTTCCGCCCAAGAGATCGCCGCGCGGCGCGGATTATCCGTTTCCTGGGAGCGCCATCTCGATCAGGCTGAGGTCGCGATGGACACTTCTCTTACGGGCACCTTGGAGCGCGCAGTGGCCAACTCGGGTTATCCGGTTCACCGGATGAACAGCGGCGCCGGCCACGACGCGATGATCGTCGCAAAGCGTATGCCCGCCGCGATGCTGTTCCTCCGCAGCCCCGGCGGGATCAGTCATCATTTCAGCGAAACCGTGCTGGAGGAAGACGTCGCCGCCGCGCTGGTGACGGGCTTGCGGTTTTTGGAAGAGGTGGAGGCGGGGCGTGACTGATGTCGTCGTTCGCGGTGGAACCGTCGTGACGCCGGAAGGCGTGAATCCAGCCGACCTCGCTATCGAGGACGGTGTGATTAGCGGAATCGGGCCGGAACTCGCCGGTGGTTTCCAAGAGATCGACGCCCGGGGACTGTTTGTGTTTCCTGGCATGATCGACGTCCATGTGCATTTCAACGAGCCCGGTCACACCGAGTGGGAAGGCGCCGCAACCGGAAGCCGGGCATTGGCCGCGGGGGGCGGGACATTGTTTTTCGACATGCCGCTCAACTCGATTCCTTGCACG
>QHXC01000209.1 GCA_003222815.1 Acidobacteriota bacterium
TGACTGCATCTAAAGAGATTGTTTACCGCAATGGCCGGGCTTGGACTTTGTCGAAGGTTCGTACGGAAGACGCAGAAGCGGAAGACTTTCGGTTTTGGTACGAGGACCTGACTCCTGAACAACGCGTCGACGCTGTATACGACGCACTGGAAATGTGCTTAAAGATGAAAGGCGTCGATGCCGTTCCCCGATTACGAAGAGTTCATCGCCTGCTTAAACGATCATCGCGTTAAGTACCTCATCGTTGGAGCCCATGCGCTTGCTTATCACGCTCGGCCTCGCGCCACAAAGGACCTCGATATTTTTATTGACTCCACTTCTGAAAACGCACAGCGGGTACTGACAGCGTTAGATGCATTCTTCAAAACCGAAATCGGCTACAAGGTTGAAGACTTGACTAACCCTGGCACAATTATCCAGCTAGGAGTCGCTCCAGTTCGCATCGATCTCATGACGCAGGTTTCGGGCGTTTCGAACTTTGCCGATGTATGGCACAGGCGCGTTGAGGGCGGTTTTGGCTCTGTCCGTGGATCCTTTATGAGCTTGGACGACCTCATTACCGCTAAAGAAGCCGCAGATAGGCTTCAAGATCGCGCTGATGTCCGCATTTTGAAGAAGGCGCGAGAGAGGCGCCAACAGCCGCGTCGAAAAAAGTGAAATGTCGGTGAGATTAGACGCTTATCCCATCGCGTCCGGGTAGGTCCAGCGCGGTAAAAAATCCGCGTTCGTGCCGTAAACTCATGCTGTGATTCCCATCACATGGCCCTTTCAGCTAGCGATATCGAAAACAGGTCGTGATGTGGTCGTTCACCATACCGGTCGCCTGCATAAACGTATAGCAAATCGTTGAACCGACAAACTTGAATCCACGCTTTGTGAGATCTTTGCTCATGGCGTTCGACTCCCGGCTCTTCGATGGAACCTCCCCCATTAGCTTCCACGCATTCTTCCGCGGCTTGCCTCCGACAAAGCTCCAAATGTATTCGTCAAACGTTCCAAATTCTTTTTGCACTGCCAGCAATGCCCTTGCATTGTGAACCGCTGCCTCAATCTTGAGCCTGTTTCTGACGATCCCTTCATTTCTCAAAAGGCTTTCGATTCTCTTGGCGTTGTATTTGGCAATTCGCCCCCCATCAAAATCGTCGAACGCCTTCCGGTAGTTGTCGCGTTTCCTCAGAATCGTGATCCAGCTCAATCCCGCCTGCGCCCCTTCAAGAATGAGCATCTCGAAAAGTCTTCGGTCATCGTGCTGGGGCAATCCCCACTCGCGATCGTGATACTCGATATAGAGCGGATCCGATGTTGCCCACGGACAACGTGTCTTTTCTTTCGGCATTGTGCATCAAAACGCGGGCTTCAGCCTGCGTTCCACCACTGGTCTCACGGCGACACCGCCCAGAACGTAAGACTGCCCGGGGAAATCCCGCCGATCAAAGTGACCAGCGCGGCCACCGCGAGTGCGGCGAACACCGTCATCGGGAAGGGTGACGGTGCGGGTTCCTGCGGCTCATTCATGTACATCATGACTGCAATACGCATGTAGAAAAATGCGGACACGACACTGCACGCCACGGCCAGGACCGCCAGTGCAATATAGCCCGCGCGCAGTGCGCTGAGGATCACGACGAACTTGGCGGCGAACCCGGCCGTTGGTGGGATGCCGGTCAGTGACATAAGGAAGACCAGCATGAGCACGGCTGTTCCGGGCCGCTGCGCAGCCAGGCCTCGATAGCCGTCCAGTTTCTCGCCTCGCTCGCCCAGAGCGATGACGACGCCAAAGGTTCCGAGCGTCATGAAGACATAGAAGAAGGCATAGGTCATGGTCGCCGAGACCCCTTCGGGAGTGCCGGCGATGAGGCCCAGCAACGCGTAGCCTGCATGCGAAATCGAAGAGTAGGCCAGTAAGCGTTTCATGTCGGTTTGGGACAGAGCGATGACGCTGCCCACAACAATGGAGAGGCCGGCGAGCCCCGCCAGAAGCACGGACAAGACGCGGGCTTCAGATCCGTACGCGTCCAGGCAGACCCGCCCCAGCGCTGCCAGGCCAACCGCTTTGGAGCCGGCCGCCAAAAAGGCTGCAACCGGGGCGCTTGCACCCTGGTAAGCGTCCGGCGCCCAGGCATGCAGCGGCACCGCCGCAATCTTGAAAGCAAGCCCCGCGGCCACCAGCCCGATGGCCATCAGGAGGAGGAGATTACTCCCCGGGCCGCGCCCGGAGAGAGCCGAGGCGATGACCGCAAAGTCTGTCGTGCCTGTAACGCCGTAGGTCAGGCTTATCCCATAAATAAAGAGGGCCGAAGCGAAGGAACCAAGAAGGAAGTACTTGATCGCAGCCTCGTTTGACGTCGGCCTCTCCACCCTGATCCCGACAAGGATGTAGGAACAGAGTGTCATGAGTTCCAACCCCAGGTAGAGGGGCAAGAGATCATGAGAAGAAACAGCAAGCATCATTCCCGTCGCAGACAACAGAAGCAAGGCATGGTACTCGCCGCGCGGAACCCCGTCGAGACTCCTCACGGAAAGAAGCGCAGCCAGGGCCAGAGTCGCGGCGATGAGAACCTTGAAGAATTGGGAATAGCCATCCAGGATGATCATGCCTCCAAAGCCGGTCTTGCTACCCAACGACAAGACCCAGCCCGAGGCCAGCGCAGCGGCCATCGCGGCAAGGACGGTCCCGACTACGGCGACAGGCGTTCTCTGGATCCGGCGCGCTACAAGAATGAGCGCCAGCGCCATGCCGACCAGAATCAGCTCCGGGATGAGTAGGGCGAGGTCAGACATGATCGCACCCTTTCATGACTTGATGGCTGCGCCTTCTCTTGAAGCTGCGCGCTATCGCGCTTGCGCTCCGCGTCGGGCTTGCATTCGCTTCGCTCATGGCGTGACTCCGGCAGCCAGCAGCTGCGCCACAGGAGCACGCAGATAGGAGAGGACCCACTCCGGATGGAGGCCGAGAAACACAGCGAGTAAGGCTAGTGGCGCCAATGTTGCCACCTCACGCGCGTTGAGCTCGAGCTTGAGCCCCGCGAGCCCTGGGTTCATCTCGCCCATGACCACACGGTAATAGAGCCAAATCAGATAGGCCGTTCCCAGCGCTACGCCCCAGACAGCTGCGGCCCCAAGCCAGGCCTGGGTCTTGAAAGCACCGCCGATGATGAGAAACTCCCCTATGAATGAATTCAAACCCGGAGTTCCCATTGCTGCCAGACAAAAGAGCGCGAGCAAGGTGGCGTAGACGGGCGCGACTCTGGCAACGCCTCCGTAGTCCTTGATCTCGCGCGAATGGGTACGCTCGTAGATCATGCCGACGCACAAGAAGAGCGCCGCGGAGATGATCCCATGGTTGACCATCTGGAGGATCGCGCCCTCGACACCGCTCCGGTTGAGTGTGAAGATGCCCAGGGTGACGAAGCCCATGTGGCTGACGCTCGAGAATGCGATAAGGCGCTTGACATCCGTCTGGACCAGGGTCACGTACGCGCCCCAGACGATGGCCACCGCGGAGATGATCAGCATGGGCTTGAGGAACAGTTGCACGCCGTGCGGAAGTATGGGAAGCGAGACCCGCAGAAAACCATACGCACCCATCTTGAGGAGGATCCCCGCCAGAATCACGCTGCCCGCTGTGGGGGCTTCGGTGTGGGCGTTCGGGAGCCAGGTATGCACCGGGAACATGGGTACCTTGACGGCGAAGGCGGCCAGAAAGGCCGCGAAGAGCCAGGCTTGCTGCTCGGGCTGAAGGCTGGCTTTTGCGAGGGCAAGGGCCTTGAAGTCCAGCGTGCCGCAAGTGCGGTATATCGCGATGATGCCCACAAGCATGAGAACGCTTCCGGACAAAGTGAAGATCAGAAATTTGACCGCGGCGTAGACGCGCCCCGGGCCTCCCCAAACGCCGATGAGGAGAAAGACGGGAATGAGCATGAGTTCCCAGAAGACAAAGAAGAGAAAAAGATTCGATGCCGCAAAAAGCCCGATCATCGCCGTCTCCGCGACCAGGAGCGCGGCGTAGAACTCCCGCACTCTGGTTTGCACCGCAACCCAGGAGGCGCCGATGCACAGGACGCTCAAGAGTGTGGCGAGGAAGATGAATGGGAGGCTGATCCCATCCACGCCCATGCCATAGGTTATGTTCAACGACGGGATCCAGTCTGCAGACTCGACGAATTGCAGAGCGCTTGAGGCCTTGTCGAATTGCCAGTAGAGCGGGAGCGAGACCCCCAGAGTCGCCAGGGTTGTGGCCAGGCCGATCCAGCGCGCCAGCCGCTCGCTGCCAAAGAGCAGGATCAAAGCCGCACCCACGAGAGGCAGGAATGTTGTGGTCGTGAGGACGGGATAAGCTGTCATTGTATGAAAATTGCCAGGGCCAGGAGTATCAGAATTCCGGCCGCCATGATCAGTCCGTAATGCTGGGCGTTCCCGCTCACCATGGTCTTCAAGACCTGGCTCAACGTCTGGGTCGAACGTCCCACGCCCACAATTGCGGAATCGACGACGAAGGTGTCGAGTTTGCGAAAGAAATTCGCCGCGCCCAACACGGGCCGCCGTATCACAAACTCATAGATCTCTCCAACGAAACCGAACTCAAGACGCGCCAGAGGCCCCTGGACCAGTTCCATAACACCGGCCGAACCTCGGCGGTAAAACCAGTCCGTGTCGAGGCTGATCGTGGGCTCGGGATCGAGTTGCTTGAGGAGCAGGAAGAAACCCAACGCGGTGAAGCCCAACATCCCAAGTGTGCTTGTCACGTGCTGCAGCGTATATGGGACGAAATCCACCGGGTTTGGAAGGCGCTCGTACAAGAGTCCCGGGAATACCCCGATCAAAACGCACGCGACCGCAGCCAGGCCCATGGCCACGAGCATGTTCCTGGGCGGCTCCTGGCTGCGCCGGCCCGAGTCTTTGCCGAAGAACATGTAATAAGGAAGTTTCAGGCCCGTGTGCAGGAAAGTCCCGGCTGAGGCTAAAGTGAGCATGAGAAAGATCACCGGCCGGTGAACTTCCCCGGCGGCAGCGATCACCATGGACTTGCTCACAAAGCCGCTGAAGAGCGGCACTGCCGAGATGGCAAAGGCACCGATCATGTAGAGGCCGAGGGTGACCGGCATGGTCTTGTAGAGCCCGCCCATTTCGCTCAGTTTTCGCAGCCCCGTCGTCTGCAGGACGGCTCCCGCTCCCATGAAGAGGAGCGCCTTATAAAGGATGTGCGCGAAGGCGTGGGCCGTGGCTCCGTTCGTGGCCAGCGCGGTCCCGATTCCTACTCCGCAGACCATGTATCCAACCTGGCTGATAATATGGTAGGCCAATAGCCGGCGCGCGTCGTTTTCCAAAACGGCGTAGACCACGCCGTAGACCGCCATCGCCGCACCCAACCACACCAGGAGTTCCGTCCCAGCGAAGCCGCGGATCAAGGCGTAGACTGCGGACTTGGTTGTGAACGCAGTCATGAAGACCGCGCCGGTGACTGTGGCCTCGGGGTAGGCGTCTGAAAGCCAGGCTCCCAGTGGCGGAACAGCTGCGTTGAGGAGGAAGGCGACGAGGATCAGGGCCCAGGCCATGCCTCCGGAATAAGCTCCCATATCCCCAAAGGCAAGCGACCCGGTCTCGGACCAATGGAGCACGATCCCTCCGAGAAGGATGAGCCCTCCGAAGATGTGGACCAGAAGGTAACGAAACCCTGCGGCCACAGCCGATGATTCGCGGCGCAGCAATACCAAAAGCGCGGACGAAATCGCCATGAGTTCCCAGAAGACGTAAAGGGAAAGGAAGTCTCCGGCAAACGTGACCCCGAGCGCGCCTCCCGCATAAGTCAGCGCAGCCACGTGCTGGGAATCGTCTTCGACGTGCAGCGCGTAGACCATGCCCAGGAAGGCCATCAGCGAAAAGACATAGGAAAAGACCAGGCTCAAGCGGTCCGCGCGGCCGAACACGAGGTCTTGCCCCAGGAAACGAGTTACGCCATAGGTTCCAGGCGTCATGAGCAAGCAATCGATCAGGGCCGCGGCAGGCAGGATGAGCATCGCCGCGCGCTTGACCTCGCCTTTGAGGAACGGCAAGACCCACGCGCCCACGATGAGCAAGAGCCCTGGGTGCACCCACTCAACGGTCATAGTAGTCCTCGCGCCGCATGAGCCACAGCTTTCCGATGAGCTTTGACACGACGATGATCGCCACGCAGGAGACGAACCCATAGAGCGAGCCCCACGCAGGAAAGTCCTCGAACGAGAAATGGGACTCACCGCCGTGGAAGATACGCGGCAGGACGATTTCCGCCAGAGCCACAACGGACAGGCCGGCATAAAACCAGCGTTTGATCCGGGCGAAGCGGACGGGATCTTCCAGCTGCTTCTGCAAAAAGTTCATGGCATGACCCTTCCGGCCAGGCTCAGGACAAGGCCGGGGTAGAGGCCCAGCAGCAGGCTTGCGGCAGCCGTAATCGCCAGGGGCGCGACGATCCAGGGCACCTCGCGAACTTCCTCGTGAGCCGGCGACTCCTTTTCGAATTCAAAGTAAGCCTTGTACAAAATCTGGCCGAGGTAGGCCGCACTCAGGAGCGAGCTGATCAGGAGTACAGATAATAAGGAAAGGCTCTGGCGGTCCACCGTGCCGAGCGCGAGGTACCACTTGGAGACGAACCCGCTCGTGAGAGGAATGCCCACGATGCTCAGGGAGGAAAGCGCAAACGCGGCCATGGTCCACGGCATGCGCCTGGCCAGGCCGGAAAGCTGGCTGATTTCAGTTTTGTGCGTGGATACGTAAATGGAGCCGGCGCAAAAAAAGAGTGTGATCTTCGATACGGCGTGGTTGGTGATATGGGCGATCCCGCCCTGCACCCCCCTGGAGTTCAAGAGCGCTGCTCCCAGGATGATGTAAGAGAGCTGGCTCACCGTGGAGAAGGCCAGCCTGGCTTTGAGGTTGTCCTGACCGAGAGCGAGGAGCGATCCGACCAGGATCGTCACCGACGCAGCTACCAGGGCCAGCTTGTCCGCCCCGAGTTCCCGCATGGCATTAAGACCGAAGATGAAAAGAAAAACCCGGAGCGTGGAGAAAACTCCGGTCTTGACCACCGCCACCGCATGCAGCAATGCGCTCACCGGAGTGGGCGCCACCATGGCAGCCGGCAGCCAGCTGTGCAGCGGCATGAGCGCATTCTTGGCGAATCCAAACAGGAAGAGGGCGAAGATCATCAAGAGAAGCATGGGCTGCTGGGAGATCTGCGCAGTCGACAGTATCCCGCCGTTGCGGAACTCCAGGGTTCCTGCCACGTTGTAGATCAGAATAATGGCGGCGATCAGAAATACCTTGGCAGCACCCAGAAGATAGATGACGTATTTACGCGCGCCTGCTCTGGCCTCGGCCGTCTCCTTGTGACCCACAAGCGGGTAGGTGACCAGGGTCAAGGCCTCATAAAACAGAAACAGGGTGAAGAGATTGGCGGAGAAGGCCACGCCAATCGTGGCGGAAAGGGCCAGAGCGAAACAGGAAAAGTAACGGGTTTGCGCGTGCTCTTTGAGAGAACGCATGTAGCCGATCGAGTAGAACGAGGTCAAGATCCAGAGCAGCGATGCCCCCGCAGCAAAGAGGAGGCCGAAGGCATCCACGCGAAAGGCGAGCTCGATGCCGGGGAGGATCCGGAAGAGCAGGCATTCCGGCGTGCGGCCAGCCAGCACCGCCGGAATCATCGAGGCTACAAGAGCAAACATCGCAACACCGGCCGCGACGGACCAGAACTCTCTCAGATTCCTGCGGCGCTCTCCCGTACACGCGATGAGGAGCGCACCCAGGGCGGAGACGAGCACAGCGAGCAGCGGTATAACCGAAAACGTCACCATTTGAGTTTGGTCAAATCCGCCACGGCGGCGCCAGGCTTGTTCCGATTCAAAGCGATTACGAGTCCCAGGCCGACCCCTACTTCCGCGGCTGCCACTGCAATCACGAAGAGGGCCAGGACCTGGCCACGCAGATCTTGGAGGTGCCGGCTGAAGCCGGCGAGACTGAGGTTTACTGCATTGAGCATGACCTCAACCGAGATGAGCATCAGGATGATGTTGCGCCGGGCCAGGAAACCGAATACACCGATCCCAAAGAGTACAGCACTCAATCCCAGAACCGCACCCACGGGCACAATCATGACCCTGCCGTCCTCCTCCTGGCGAGAACAACGGCGCCGATGATGGCCGCCAGAAGCAACAGGGAGGCCATTTCAAAGGGCAACGCGAACGGACCGAAGAGCGCCATGCCTATCGCCGAAAGGCTCCCCTGAGGCGCAGCTTCCGCTGCCTCCAATGGTTGCCGAACCGCGGACGAGCCTCCTCTTCCGGCAAATTGATCAGCATCACCACAAAGAGGTAGAAGATCAAGATGGCGCCCGCGTACACGATGACCTGCACCGCCGCCAGAAACTCCGCACCCAGCAGCAGGAAGATACCCGCCACGTGCAGGAAGAGCGCCAGCACCCAGAGCATACTGTGGACGGGATTTTTCCGCGTGACGGCCAGAAGCGCGCTCGCGACGCTGGCGGCCGCCATGTAATAGAAGGTTGCGGTAATCAAGGTCATTAGCTGGGGTAATTGCCGGAGATGTAATCCCCAAGATGGCGGATTGTGCGGTTCTGACTCGTGATCCGGTGGACAACGTCGCCGAGCGACAACCTTCTCATCATTTTGATTGATCTCTTCCGATCATGCAACCAAGGCCTAGCATGTTGCACGAAAAGGCACTAAGACGCAAGGCGCAAGCACAGGTTTTTCGAATGGCGTGGAACAAAGCTGGGCCGAATCACGCTTTCCTTTTTTGCTTATGACTGACCTGCTCGGAATGCTAATCTCGTCGCGAAAGTCTTGTCCCGAACGAAGGCAGTGCTCCATGATGCAGGTCTCCGATCTCCTGAACGAGAAGGGTCGGCACGTCTGGCCCTTGACCCCCGAAGCGACGGTCTACGAAGCCATCGATGAGATGGCGCAGAAGGGAGTCG
This sequence comes from Acidobacteriota bacterium, assembly GCA_003222815.1. GTDB lineage: Bacteria > Acidobacteriota > Terriglobia > 20CM-2-55-15 > 20CM-2-55-15 > 20CM-2-55-15. The sequence goes on from QHXC01000209.1 coordinate 8,972, forward strand.
GAGCGCTGCTAGTTATGGAGGGCGAGCGGCTCGTCGGCATCGTCTCCGAGCGCGACTACACTCGCAAGGTGATTCTCAAGGGGAAGGCGTCCCGGGAGATCCAGGTTCGCGAGATCATGTCCCATCCGGTCATCTGCGCTCGTCCCGAGTTCACGGTCGAGCAGACGATGGTCCTCATGACCGAGAAGCGCATCCGACACTTGCCGGTGGTGGTCGAGGAGAGAGTCGTGGGCGTGATCTCGATCGGCGACGTGGTGCGGGCGATCATCGATGACAAGGAATTCGATATCCAGCAGTTGAGGAACTACATCATCGGCGGCTGAACGAGACGAACGGTCAACTGCGATAAGGCGTCAGCCTGCCAATAGTTTTTGCAGGCGGTCGAGAAACGCAAGCTCGTTTTGCTTCGCTGACATGCGGACGTCATCCTGCTGGCGCTGGTCGCGTCCGCCGCCGTGCAACGCTTGAACCTGTTCGCTGAAGAACGGTCTCGAGCCGGAGCCGATGTTGATTTGCTCCCGGAGCGCTTGTTGCCTCTGCGGAATCCGCGCGAGCAGATCGGCCAGATCGGCAGGTTTATCTCTCTCCACGAGGTTGAGCAGTTCAAGTACATCGGCGAGACGGTAACTGCCGCGGTCGGCGGCGGTGGTGAGGTACTGCGCGAGGATGTTGCGACGGGCGTCGTTCTCCCAGACAGAGCCGCGAGCGACAGCCTTGAGCAGCGGGCGGTCAGCGGCGGACGGTGCTCGATCG
>QHXC01000210.1 GCA_003222815.1 Acidobacteriota bacterium
GAGGGGGTGATCACGTAGGTCGAAAACAGCGGATTGACCGTGCGGCAGCAGTAGCCGATGTTGTCGAGAAGGCTGTATGCCATGCCGGCCCCCAACCGAATACTCGTCCTGCCCTTGCCAAATGGATCCCAGGCCACGCCCGCACGTGGGCCAAACAGCCATTTCTCGGTGTTCTTCGCCAACAAACTATCACCGATCACCGGTTCCGTCAGCAGAACGCCGCCGGGTCCAGGAACGAGATTGGAGGCGTTGTGAAATTTGTTGTGGTAGCCATTCGAGAACTCGTGCCGCAAACCCAGACTCAGGGTCAGGTTCGGCCGAAGCTTGATCGAGTCTTGCACGAACCAGGCGCCCAGCCACGAGCGCCACGGCATCACACCTTGGTTGAGCTGAATCGAGAGTTGCGAGGGCGTTCCTTCCAAGAAGGTTTCGAGGTTCGAGAAGATGGCCTGTCCCCAATTGAGATTGAACTCCGTATTCTGGAGCCTCTCGAACCAGACTCCGGTTTTCAATGAATGGATGCCCCGGCTGATCTGAAGTTGATCCTCGTACGTGTAGAGGTTGGTGACTTCGCTCTGGTCGCTACCGTTGCCGGGCCCGGAACCCGCAACCGACAGCGCTGTAGCACCTCCCGCGGCGCCGCCGCCGATCTTGATCTGACCGATCGGCAATCCCTTCACGAACGGCTCGACGCCCAAGGGCTGTATCGATACCGGCAGCATGACGCCATAATGAACTCGCGACAGACCTGCCGTGAAATCGTTCACGACGCTGGGAGAGATGACGTGGAGTTCCGATAACGTCAGAATCTGAGTCCTTTGCTTGAGCAGGCTCAAGCTGAACGGATTCTGCCCCGGCGTTGTGCTGTCGCCATCGTCGATCGTGTAGGCGCCCCTGAGGCTGTCCCTGTTCGAAAACGAATGGTCGAGCCGTGCGATGCCGAAGTCTTCCCGGATGGCGTTGTTCGGATTGCTGAAGGCGCGTGCCGTCCCTGTGGGCAATCCATTCTGGAGCAGTTCACCTCCGTTAGGTGCCGGCCACAGGTTGAAATATGGCGCCACTCCGGGCCCCAGATTCACATTGATCCGGCCCGATTGAGGACACGGATTCGGTGCCGGACTGACGATGTTGCACGGCAGGAAACCTTGCCGAGCCTCGGCATCAGGCACGACCGCAACTCTGCTCAGCCCGAGGCGTTGCCGGAATCCTTCGTAATTCCCGAAAATGAAAGTCAGGTCTTTGCGGATTGGACCGCCGGCCGAACCACCGAACTGATTTCGCTTGAATGGTGGAATCGTGTCCTGATCAAAAAAGTTTCGGGCATCCAGCGCGCTGTTACGCAAGAACTCAAACACGGTGCCATGAAACGAATTCGTTCCAGATTTCGTGACAACGTTCACTTGACCGCCGACACGATGACCGGCTTCAGCCGAGTCGATACTGGGCACGACGTTGAACTCGCGCACCGCATCGATTCCGAGCAACTGCCCGCTAACGCCCCCCGGAGTCGAACTCTCCGCGTTGCTGCCCCCCGGATATTCGACACCGTTCCATAAGAAGATGTTGTGGCCGGGCCGCTGTCCCGCGATCGCAAAGTTGTTGCCGGGGCCTGAACTGCCGGACGCTTCACCCTTCACGGCCGTGGTGTTCACTGTTGCCGGGTTCAGGGTGATGAGATCGTCGACGCTCCGGCCGTTGAGCGGAAGATCCTTGACTTCGCGTTCCCCGACGACTCCCGCAACCTGTGCCGTCGAGACGTCCACCAGGGGCGCTTCGCTCGTGACCGTCTTTTGTTCCGTGATTTCGCCTGCCTCGAGGACCGTGTTGAGGGTCAACTGCTGGCCCACAACCAGGTCGATGTTCTCGTGCACGCTTGTCTTGAAGCCTGGTAGAACAACTTGCACGCGGTATCGCCCGGGCGGCAGATTCGGGATGACGTAAATACCAGCCTCGCCCGTAATCGCCCTGCGCTGGACGTTGGTCTCCGTGTTGGTGGCAGTCACACTTGCTTCAGGAATCACCGCTCGCTTCGCGTCCGTCACCAATCCCTGAATTGTTGCTCCCGTCCCCTGCGCGGTAGCCATAGCCGCGAGCGTCAATACGCAAACAAATGCGCCGGCGAGGCATTTCGCGGTCATCATCTCCTCCGTTTTGTAGCTAAACTGCGGAGCTTTGCACAAAAACGAGGAGGAAGCAAAGTATCGATCCGGCACCTATAGATTTCATCAGAATAGGATCTTTAATCCAAATTGAATTTGCCGCTGATCGGACAACGCGGTAGTGACCTCTCCAAAATCCGCATTGCCCAAGGTCGTGCCGTTGGTACCACCGGGCCGATCGAAGTGCGGCGTATTGGTGAAATTGAAAGATTCGAACCGGAACTCCCCTCCGACACGCTCGGTCACGCGGAATTTTCTGAACGCAGAGAAATCCAGGTTGACGAAAGGTGGCCCGCTGAGAATATTACGTGGCGCTGTGCCATAAGTTCCTGGTGCTGGTGGGGCAAAGGCGCTGACGTCGAGCCACTTCTTACCAGGTCCGATACCGCCCAACAGCCTGGGCGTGCCTACCAGATCCGGCCGATTGCTATTGCCTGGCGCATTGACGCTGGCGCCGCTGATCCGGATGTCTAATGGCTGGCCGGAATAGGCGGAGAAAATACCGTTAACCTGCCAATCGCCCAGGATCCAGCGCCCGATGCCCGACTGCAGCCACCGCTTCTTTGAACCGAATGGCAATTCATAGATGTAGCTCTGCACAAATGTGTGCGTGCGGTCGTATCCTGCCCGGCCGCGGTTCAGGGAAGGAATCGCGGGAATAAATAGACCGCCATTGCTGTCAGTGAAGTTGATCGCCTTTCCAAAGGTATAAGCCGTGGTGACTAAGAAGCCGTTCGAGAAGCGCCGGTCGAACTTTGCCTGCAATCCGTTATAGTTGCTGTCCGTCCGCATCCATCTATTGGTTACGGCCTTCCGTCCAAACAACTGGTTTAGCGGCTGCCCGGCAGCACCCGCTCCGGGAATCAATCCAGAATTGATGTTTTGACGAGTCAGCACACCTACAGCGTGGTTCCCCACATACGCGACTTCGATTGTGAAGTTTGCAGGAAGCGCACGCTGTACCGCCAAATTCCAAGACTGAAGGTAGGCTTCTTTCAGATTCAGTGGAATGTAGAGATATTCCTGATTTATAGGAGCGTTGGTAATAACGCCATCCGCAGGAATAGCCGCCACCAGTGGAGCCGCAAACCCCCCAGCCATCGCGCCGGCCGCGCTGAAGGAGTTCACAGCGTTGAACGCGTTGTTTTGTTTGACGGGAAAATTGAACGCGTACTTATCGTCAGGAAAAGATGGATCGATACTGATCCCGTAACCGGCGCGAACGACGGTCTTTTCGCTGACACGGTAGGCTACTCCAAATCGAGGCGCAAAATTGTTGTAGTTCGTCTGACGCCCCATGTTGGAAGGAATCTTACCGATTCCCGCCAGTTCGAGACTGTTCGTGACCGGGTTGTAGTTTGAGAATCCCCCGGGAAACATCGGTGTGGGCGCGAAATAGATTTCGTGCCGCAGACCGATATTGAGCGTGAGCTTCTGCGTTACCGCCCATTTGTCCTGAACGTAAGTAAACAAAGTTTTCTGCCGGACGGTAGGAAAGGTGCCCGGCAAGTCACGTCCATACTCGTTCGGCTGATCCAGCAGGAAACTGGCAAAAGCGTTTGCGAATCCTGACGCGCCACCGCCGTTCAAGGCTGTGGGGCCGGGCCGGAAGTAAAACCGGCCGCGCGGACTGTAGGTCTGTGTCTGCAGCAGGTCGTCCTTATTGTTGCGAATGTCGGCGCCCCACTTCACCGTGTGGTTGTGAAGAATTCGAGTCCAGTTGGAAACGAGATCCACGTTGGTCTCGGCCCGAATCCAGGGCAGACTGGGTGAATAACCGACAAGAGGATTGGAAAGTCCGTCGATGTTGAAGTAGGGCATACCACTTGTAAAGCGGACCAGGTTCACCCCAGGAATACCGAGTTCGTTGGCGATCTTAGAGCCCGTGTCCTGGTTGTCGGCGACATTGTTATATCGGCTGAAACCCAAACGGAATTCCGTGATGAATCGGGGGTCGAGAATGTGCGTGTAATTGAATCCACCTGCTTGAGTCCGGTTGATTCCCGTTCCAGCGAATCCATCACCTTTGGGTCCGCCATAGATGCCATAAAGGCCCGGGTCGAATACTTTGGGCCGCTCGAAACTATACCGAACGAAGAACGAATCGCTGTTGCTGATCTGATGGTCCACCTTGACATCGAACGACTCGGTATCTTTCACGCGGACTGTGGCACGCTCAAAGTTGTTGGTAAACCCTGAGAGCGTCGGTGCGGGCACAAGACTGAGAATCCTTTTAGCAACCGGGCTGATGCGATCCGGCGGAATAATGTTGCCGAGAAACGGCTGCCGGCCCGTGCCATCGGCATTGCCGGTGCGCGGATCGTAAATGATTTGCGGCGCCGGGAGCCCGAGCGCCGAGCTGAAGTCACCGTTTCGGAAATCCATCGTCGGAATACTGGTTCTGGTCACATCTCCGCGGCGGTCGCGGACCCCCTGATAGTCGCCGAAGAAGAAAGTTTTGTTCTTAACGATGGGCCCACCCAGCGTGAATCCGAACTGGTTATAAACGGTGTGCGCCTTGCTGGCAGCAAAGACATTGCGGGCCGCGAGCGCGCTGACGCGGTTGTACTGGTAGACGCTGCCGTGCAGGTCGTTGCTGCCCGATCGCAGCGTCGCGTTGATCACAGCTCCGCCGGCCCTCCCGAGTTCTGCCTCATAGTTGCTGGTGGTGACGTCCACTGAAGAGAGCGCTTCGATGGGTGGAATCAGAACCTGAAGCAATCCGGTCCGATGGTTGTTGTCGATGCCTTCAAGCTGAACATTGTTGGCATAGCGCGACTGGCCGTTGACCTCCGTCGCCAAACTGTCCTGCGAGTTGAAAAATTCGGAATGCTCCCTATGGGCGCGCGTCGCGCCTGGAACTAGATTCACCAGACTTTGAAAATTGCGGTTGAACGCGAGTGGCATGTCTTGAAGCTGTTTGGTTTCGATTTGGCGTCCCACGTCGGCGCGATCCGTCTGCAGCAGCGGCACGCTGTCGACGACCTCGACAGACTGAGTGATATCGCCCGCTTCCAACCGCATGTCCACACGGGTATCCACATTGACCAGCACATCGGCTTTTTCGCGGATCGCTTTCTTGAAGCCCGCGAGCTGAAATTCAACCCGGTAAACGCCGCGGTCAAGATCGCCAAATACATAGTTGCCGCTTTCATTGGTGACGGTCGAACGCGTCACGTTGGTGTTCACTTCAGTAATAGTGACTGATGCTCCAGGAACGACAGCACCTGAAGCATCGGTCACTGTTCCCAGCAGCGATCCCTTCACGGCTTGGGCGTGAAGATGCCCCGAACGGACCGAGAATATGAAAAGGGATGTAGCGCAGCAGAGCAGCGCAATTCGGAGTTGCTCCTTCATGGTCATTCTCTTTTTTTTTCGGATGGAACTGGGACAGCTAGTTGGATTATGTAACTAGCTTTTTGATTGTCAAGAAATCTGTTTCGCAGAGCTTGAATTTCATAGCGCGGCCCGAGGCCAATTTTCATTAACGCGCCGCACCGGGAATGAGTATCATTCGATAACGACTCTTAGATTTCGCGCGACGAGAGGAGGGAACTTGACCAAGCGAACAGTTGTCGCCTCGATGGTTTGCGGATTGGTGGTGACCGGATGGGTGGTCACCTTGTCCAGCACGTTGTCGGGTGCGCAAGAACCGGTCTCCTTCGCGAAGGACATTCAGCCGATTCTGCAGAATAGCTGCTGGAAATGCCATGGCGAGGCCATGCAGCTTTCGAAGCTCGACTTGCGTACGCTCGAGGGTGCGCTGAAGGGCGGCGAAAAAGGCGCGTCGATTTTGCCGGGCAAAGCGGAGGAAAGCCGGTTGTACCGGCGCGTCGCGGGCCTCGAACGGCCAGCCATGCCGATGGACGGCAAGCTCACCAGCGAGCAGATTTCCGCAATCAAAACGTGGATCGATCAGGGTGCGCATTGGGATGCCGGTGCTGAGGCGAAAGCTCAACCTGTGGATCGATCTGCGTTGGCAGCGCTTGAAAATATGGAGATCCCGCCTGAAGCGCGGAACTACTGGGCGTTCAAGCTTCCGGTACAGGTGCCTCTACCGAACGTCTCAGCAGACCTGACGAATCCAATCGATCGATTTCTTGAAAAGACTCGTCAAGAAAAAGGTCTCAAAGCAGCTCCACGAGCGGACCGGCTGACACTGTTGCGCAGAGCTTATCTCGACTTGATCGGACTACCCCCCAGTCCGTCTGAAACCGCGGAGTTTCTGGCGGACAACGCTCCGGGCGCGTGGGAGCGATTGATCGACAAACTGCTGGCCTCACCGCACTACGGTGAGCGTTGGGGACGGCACTGGCTGGATGTAGCGCGTTATGCGGACTCCGATGGCTTCGAGCACGACTACGACCGGCCCAACGCCTGGATGTATCGAGACTACGTGGTCCGCTCCTTTAACGAAGATAAGCCCTACAACGTTTTTATAAAGGAGCAGATCGCTGGCGACGAGCTTGAAACAAAGAGCGTCGATACCATGATTGCCACCGGGTTCTTGCGTGCGGGTCCTCGAGTGCACTTTAGAGAGAAGGACACTCCCGAGCGCCGCTTTGATTATCTCGACGATGTAATGGCTACGATTGGGCGCGGGGTACTGGGGCTTACGATTCAGTGCGCGCGTTGCCACAATCACAAATTCGATCCCATTCCACAGAAAGATTATTACGCGCTACAGGCCGCGATCTTCGGTTATGTCGAAACAACCTACCCGCTGGTCTCTAAGGAGGAAGCTGACGCCTATAACAAGAAGGTCGCGGAAATCGACGCTCAAATAAAGCTACTCCGCGAGCAGGTTTCAAAAATTGATGCGCCCTATCGGGAAAAGTTGAAAGCAGATGCGCTCAAGAAATATCCCGAAAACGTTCAGCGAGCTGTCGCGAAACCCGAGAACGAACGGACGCCAGGCGAGAAATTACTTGCAACACAGATCATCGAGGGTGGTCTCAACGTTAATGCCCGCACTTTGCAGAACGCCCTGACTCCCGAACACGTGGCTGAACGCAAAGCTCTGACCGATCGGATCGCGGCTCTCGAGAAAGAGAAGCCGAAGCCGCTACCCGAGGCAGACATTGTTACAGACGGGGATTATCGATTTACTCCGCTCGGGGACGGTGATGAAGTCGTCGGCTGCGTCAAGTGCAGAATCCAGGAAGGTGAAGGAAGCTTCTTGCACACCAGCCCTGGACGGTATCAGGTTCCACCATCTTATTTCCTCGTCCGGGGCGATCCGAACAGCCATGGGTCTCTGATGAAGCCGGGCTTCATAACGGTAGCAACTTATGGCGATCCGCCCACGGAGATTCCTCCTGCGGATGGACACACCTCCGGACGACGAAGAGCGCTGGCTGAGTGGTTGGCTTCGCGGGAAAACCCGCTGACGCCGCGCGTGATTGTCAACCGCATTTGGCACCATCACTTCGGACGGGGCATCGTTCCTACACTCGATAATTTCGGCAAGATGGGCGACCCGCCGACACATCCGGAACTGCTGGATTGGTTGGCCATCGAATTCATGAATCGCGGCTGGAGGATCAAGCAGCTCCATAAATTGATCATGACTTCCGACGCCTACCAGATGGCATCTGCGTACACGGACGAAGTAAACCTGGAGAAGGATCCGCAGAACCAGTATCTGTGGCGCTACCGCGCGCAGCGGCTCGATGCGGAAGTTGTACGCGACAGCATCCTCGTAACGAGTGGCGCCATCAACTTAACCGTAGGTGGTAAGCCCATCCGTCCGCCTCTGCCGGAGACTCTCGTCAAATCGACGATATACAACGTCTGGAAGAACCAAGAGGACGGGCCCGACGTCTGGCGGCGCAGCCTCTACGTCTACCTTAAGCGTGGCATGGCGTTCCCCATGTTCGAAGTATTCGACATGCCCGATCCGAATTTCAGCGCGGGACGGCGCTCTGTTTCCACTGTACCCACACAGGCGCTGACGCTCATCAACAACGACTTCGTACTGAGGCAAGCGCAACTGCTCGCGGACAGAGTAAAGAAAGAGGCCGGAGATGATCCCGTCAAACAAATCGATCTGGCGTACCGGATCGCGCTAACGCGTCCTCCTGATGAGAC
>QHXC01000211.1 GCA_003222815.1 Acidobacteriota bacterium
TCGGAAAATGGGTGATGCTCTCATGCGGCGGCTTCGGGGTCAGTCTTGTCCTTTTCGCCTTATCGCGAAACTTCTGGATCTCGACGCTCCTGCTTCTGCCTGTAGGCTTCACCATGATGGTTCAGATGGCATCCTCCAATACACTCATCCAGAGCATGGTTCCGGACCAGTTGCGCGGGCGAGTGATGGCCGTTTACTCGATGATGTTTATGGGAATGTCGCCGGTTGGCGCACTGCTGGCGGGTTTGCTCGCGCACAGGCTCGGGGCTCCACTTACGGTAGCCGCCGGCGGCGTCGTTTGCATCGCCGGTGCGCTGGTCTTCCGGGCGCGCCTGCCAAGGATTCGCACGGAAGGCCGTCAGCTCATTCTCGCGCAGACCATGGCGGCGGGTGAACCCGCGGACACCGAGTCCAGCGACGTCACTTCGTGATGGTTCGTGGTTCTTGTTCAACATTCGTTCCACACCCTCCGTCAATTCGGTCTACACACCGCTCACTTTTGTTGGAAAGCCGCTCAGCGAGTGCTAAGCTGGAATCCGAATGAAATCGACCGTATCGATTTTTCTTGTTGCACTCGTCCTCTCTCCTTGCGTGTCATCGGCTGATGACCTTGTGCGGCTCAGCAGCCTCGCCTCGATCTTTTCGGAACAGGTCGATCTAGCTAACTCTACCGGCCGCGCGCCGGGCCCACCGCACTCGATCTTTTTTGAACGGTTGCTCGAGGAACTCGAGCACCTCCAGATTCCCCAGTCCACGATCCTCTTTTGGTTGAGTAGCGACGGAAGACTCCACAGCTCCGTTCACCTCATAACTCCCAGAAATGTCGTCCATTCTGTTCTTGGCCGATCTCCTCCTTCCGCGTAGGTAAGCCGAACGGCCTGACTTTTCGAGTTCTCTTCGGAGGAGGTTTTATGTACCGTCACTTGCCGGTCTTCGCGATTCTGCTCGTTACGATTGCATTTTTGCCGGCAGTGACTTCTTCGGATTCCGCGAAGGAAGACAATGAGTTCACATACGCCCGCATCCGGTATCACATGACGGACGACGCTATTTTCGTTCGTGAAGTTCCGTGGCATCACGACTATCCCTTTGGCGATGAAGCGTTCCCAGCGTTCCTCAAGGAAGTAACTAGGGTTCACACGCAATCGAGTGCCTATCAGATCGTCGACATCGACAGCCCCGAGCTTTTCAAATACCCCTTCGCCTATCTATGCGAACCGGGTTATCTGGACCTGAACAAGAAGGATGCCGGCAATTTGCGCGAGTATCTCGATCGGGGCGGCTTTGTCATGGTGGACGACTTTCGAGGTTCACGGCATCTCGAGAATCTGGTACGGCAGATGAAGAAGGTGTATCCGAATCGCGACATCATTCCGTTGGACGTGTCGCATCCGATCTTCAATTCCTTTTATATGATCGAATCGCTCGACATGAAGCCTCCCTACGGCAACATGCCGGTCCAGTTTCTCGGATTACAGGATGATCACGGCCGCCTTCAAATGGTCATCGATTACAACAACGATCTCAGCGAATTCTGGGAATGGCTCGATAGGGGCGAGCTGCCGCTGCACGATGCCGCGCTCTCTCTGAAATTTGGCGTGAATTACGTGATGTACGCGATGACCCACTGAATGTAGTCGCGGGCTTTAGCCCGCGTCAGCTGACGTCACGCTTAATTTCACGAGCGCCGGCCAGCGTTGAAGCTTACCTTGAAGATCCTGTTACCTGTACAAGCAGCACCGTCCCGCTTTGCCCAACAATTTCAGGTTTTTTGGAATCAATTCGTCTGGCCGTAAACTAGGTGCATACTGGGAAACTGTGATGAATCGCATTGAGCGCCGCGCGATACTCGCTACATGCACAACACTGTTGGCATGCGCCGTCCTGCTCTACCTTGCGGCCGGTCCCCCATCGTCTTCATCATCCTCATCCCCGGCTGCGGCTGCAAATTTGCCGGCCCGGCTCAGCGACAATGAATTCTGGCGAATGATCTCGGATTTTTCAGAAGCTGGTGGATATTTCCGCTCCGATAACTTTCTCTCCAACGAAGCGGGGTACCAATATGTGATTCCCGTATTAAAGAGGACCGTGCAGATCCTGCCGGGAGGTGTCTACCTCGGTGTTGGTCCCGAGCAGAACTTCACATACCTCATCGCGTTCGAGCCGAAAATGGCGTTCATTGTCGATATCCGGCGGGGAAACATGCTCGAGCACCTGCTGTACAAGGCCCTGATGGAGGTGTCGCGCGATCGCGTCGAGTTCCTCTCACGCCTGTTCTCGCGTCCGCGCCCGGCTGTCCTGGCAGCCGATGCGGCGCCGGAAACGGTGTTTCGCGTCTATGAGTCGGTTCAACCCAGCAAGGCTCAATTCGAGAGCAATCTCAAGTTGGTATTGAACCATTTGAAGAAGACTCACGGTTTCAAGCTTTCCAGTGAGGACGAAGCGGGTATCCGATATGCATACAACGCTTTCTTTGAATCCGGACCGGACCTGACCTACACGTTCCTCGGCGGCTATGGTGTATTTGGAGGTATGCCCACTTATGCTGAGCTGATGACCGAAACCGATGGCCGTTCGCGGAATTGGAGTTTCCTGGCGACAGAAGACCAGTTTCGGATGGTGCAGCGGCTGCAGAAGAATAATCTGATCGTTCCTTTGGTGGGGGATTTTGCGGGAGACAAGGCCATCCGTTCCGTCGGACGATATCTAAAGGAACACAACGCCGTCGTATCGGCCTTCTACACGTCGAATGTAGAGCAGTATCTATTTCAGGACGGCGTTTGGAGACGTTTCTATGCGAACGTCGCGACGCTGCCTATCGATTCGAGCAGCACGTTCATCCGCTACGTCTTGAATGGTTACGGATTCGGCCGGCGCTCGCGAACGTTATGGTGTTCGATCGACGGCCTGGTGAAAGCCAACAATGCAGGCCGGATTTTGGGGTATTACGATGTTGTCGAAATGTCGAGATGAGAACCGAAATTTGGGGACAGACACCGAATTCTGTTGTCCAAGAATTCGGTGTCTGTCCCAATTCGCGTTATAGACGGCTATTTGTAGCTTACTCTCCAGATCTTATTCCCTACATCATCGGCAACGAGAAGCGATCCGTCACGATCGACGAGTACTCCGACAGGTCTTCCCCACGTCGTGCCCGGATTTCCGCCATCCACTATCCATCCGGTGACGAAGTCCTCGATCGGTCCCGGCTTTCCATTCTGGAAGGGAACAAACGCCACTCGATAACCGGCAAGCTTGGAGCGATTCCAGGAGCCGTGCAGGCCGATGAACAGGCCGTTACGGTACCGTTGTGGAAATTGCGTGCCTGTGTAGAAGGTTATGCCGAGTGATGCGGAATGAGCCGGTATCAGCACATCGGGAACAATGGCACGTTTCACCAGATCCGGCATTTTACCCACGTGTTCCGGATCGGGATGGCTGCCGATGTAAGAATACGGCCATCCGTAGAAGCCGCCATCCTTAACGGAAGTAGTGTAATCGGGAACCAAATCGTCACCCAGCGTGTCGCGCTCATTGACGGCTGTCCACAAAACATCCGTACCGGGCTGCAATGCCAGACCTACCGGATTCCGCAGACCTGAGGCGAAAACGCGATGCCCCGTGCCGTCCGGATTGTACTCGTTGATGGCCGCCCGCTGCGGATCCTCGCCGGCGCTCTTGTTCGACTGGGAACCAACTGCCACGTACATCTTTTTTCCATCCCGGCTGAAGATCAGGTTGCGCGTGCTGTGGCCGCCGGTCGGCAGATCGAGAAGCTTCTCAGGCATGCCCTTTGCCTGGGTATCACCAGGCTGATACTTGTAGCGCACAATGCTGTCCGTACGGCCCAGATAGAGGTAGCCATCGTGAAACGCCATGCCGAAAACGCCTTGTAGTCCTTGCGCGTAGATACTTCGTGTATCCGGCTTGCCGTCGTTGTTGGTATCGCGCAAGACCACGACGGAACCCGGCCGGGACTGTGCGACAAAAAGGTCGCCGTTTGGCGCCAGCAGCATCATACGCGGCTGTTGAAGATCCTCCGCGTAGACGCTGATGCTGAATCCGGACGGCGCCTGCAACTGCGCTCTGTCGGGCTTCGGGATAACCCCCGCCGCATTCCTAACGGATGGCGTTGCAAACGGCTCCGCAAGCTTGGGTAGCTGGGCGGCCATCGCTGCACAGACAGACAAGCCTCCAATACAGACGAGACTGAGAGAAATTTTTTTCATTACTCGACTCCAAATTTGAACGTGAGCGGCCATCGGGGCCGGGAGCGGCTCCGATCGCCGATCTTAAATTCTCGTGATTCGCTGCTCATCCGTTTCGGCTGTTTCCAGAAACATTGGGGCACGCGCCATCACCGATTCCGGCAAAGATTGTGCTGTTTGGGTGGCCGTGCTTCTCCGGAGTACGCGGTTCCACCACATGACGGCGCCAGTGACGAATAGGACGAGAGGCACCAATCCGAGCACAGTCCACAGCGTCTTCACCGGCCAGCCCGCAAATCTGCCGAAGTGAAGGCGCGCGACCCAGCGCAGTACCTCGTCACCGGCACGGGCATCTCTTTGAAACTCATTGTAAGGCTCGAGATAGTCCACCACGGCCGCAAATGGATCCGGCCAAACCAGGTAGATGCCTGACAGTGCCCACAGGAAAATCAACGCGAAGATCCAGAAGCCGATCGCATTGTGCATCCCCCAGTTGATCCGCTTCCAGTTCGCCCTCAGATCGATCGTCAGACTTCGGCGCCAGCTCGCGATTCCCGGCCACCAAATCACCGCTCCTGTCAAACAGAGCAGGGTGAGGAAAACCGCGCCAAAGCCATTGATGAAACGCCCTGTCTCTCGATAAAGCAGATTATCGTGAAGGTCCGCGAGCCACAGGATCAAGCGCACGCCTGCCGGTTCCGACGGCCCCAGATCGGCGCCCGTGTATGGATCGAGGATCCGTTGCTTGTGTTTCCCGTTGCGTTCCATCCAGACCTCTATAGCCTGGTTTGGATTCTTATTTTTCCATACCTGATCGACTTGATAATCCGGAAACGCCCGCTGCGCGGCTGCCTTTAGTTCGTCCTGGGTCAATGGAGTTCCCGAACCGGCCACCATTACCGGTCCTCGTGCGAATTTCTTATGAAGCTCGATGCGAAAAACCAGCACGCTGCCACTGATGCTGATCAGCAGGATGTAGATCCCGGTGCCGACACCGGTCCAGAGATGGACCTGGAATAGCGCCCTTCGCAGCCATACTTTCTGCGGTTGCCGCCACCATTGTCCGAGAAAACTCATTTTCTCTCCGTTCGAATTGCCGAGATATGGCATTCATCATCCCAAACCCGTTCGCCGATGGCAAAAGATTCTTTCGCCCTGCTCAGGGCTAACGCAAAAATAACTGCGCAAAATGTCGGGTTATCGGTAATGGCTCAATGCACACTTTTGTTGGCGGTTGCGTATCCGTTGTTGCTGATTTCATAACAGCGGAAGCCTCGCCGCGGTTTTGATATACGCAATCGCTGATGCGCAATACCTAACAAAGATGTGCGTTCAGCCATCACCGATGTCAGAAAATTCTGCACAGTTATTTTTGAGGCAGCCCTTAGAAGATCGCCAGCGGATTGAGAGGCGATCCCATTCCTTTGTCGATACGAAGCGGGGAGGCCATGAACAGGAACTCGCCTTGTTGGTCGACCGGAGGCGTTGGATTCTGTTCCCGAACCTGGCGCCGGTTTTTCGGTTGGTCCTCCCCCTATGCTGTTATTATTGGGACTTCCTTGATGAAGATCGCGCCTACACGTTAGGGTACATTTGCGAAGGTTGGAAGGAATGAGCGGAAAATTCAGGAATCGGTTGAGCATCGCGGCAAGTTACTTTCGGCATAAAGCCGTGCTCAGCGGTGGTCCGATCGAGATCTCGCTCGAAAGCACTGCCAAGTGCAACCTCTACTGCCCGATGTGTCCGCGAAGTTTCTATACGTTCGACAATGAAAACATGGACCTGGAAGTCTACCGGAGGATTATTCAGGACTGTAAAGACTACGTCGAATTTGTTTGGCCCTACGGAATCGGTGAGCCGATGATCCATCCGAGTATTTTCGAGATGATCCGCATCACCCGCGAGGCAGGAATCCGGACCGGAATGTCGACGAATGCCACGCTGCTTGATGACAGGCGCGCGGACATGCTGTTGGATTGCGGTCTGGATTATGTGATTTTCGCCTTTGATGGCGCGACGAAGGTCACATACGAAAAGTACCGCGACGGCGCGACCTTCGAGAAGACGCGCGAGAACATTTTGAATTTTCTGAATAAGAAGCTCGACCGAAAGTCGCCGGTCTACGTTGTTCTTCAAATGGTTCTGCTCAAAGAAAATGCCCATGAGATCGACTTGTACAAGAAGCTTTGGTCGATTCCGGGTGTGGATGAAATACGTTTCAAGCGCGACGAAACCCAGATTGACGGCTTCAAGATTCCAGACAACGAGCTGAAAGGGCAGCGGCGGAACCCATGCCATTACCTGTGGCGGGGGCCCTTATACGTCCGCTACGACGGGGTTGCCTATCCCTGCTGCTACATGTGGAAGGAGCCGCCCATCGGGGATCTGAAGAAACAGTCCATGATGGAAATTTGGAATTCCGAAGGAATGGTGCACCTTCGAAAGGCCCATCTGAAAGGCGATCTCTCCCAATATCCAGCCTGCCGAACATGCCAGGCCGCCCGGCCAAGCCTGATGTCGCTCTACGGCAGCCTGATGCTCGATAGTCTCACCGTGCGGAAGGCCGTTCCTGCACTGGAAAAGCTTGCCAGATTTTACAACATCGGAGTATTCGAAAAAGGTTGATCAGTCCGCGTTTCTGAAGATCACGAACATACAGGCTGTCCGCCGTGTAACCGAAAAAATCATCAGATCGAGCAACGTAAACATACCTGTCAGGATAAAAAATTGGAGCCGATTGGCGTTGTGTTCGACCGGAGGAAATAGCCGATCGGCGATTTTTCGGCCAAGGAGTCTTACTGTGAGCAGGTGGAGACTCCAGATCCAGAAAATCGGAACCATGTAGTACTTTGTCTCCACCGCGTCGAAGCCGGCACTTTTGGCGAGCTCGTGCAGTGTTTCCGGTGTGAAGAACGTCCAGTGCCTGGGAAAGTGAAAGCCGCCCCAAATTCCCAGACGGCTCAAAAGAAGCGCATCGACGGAACCGATATTCGGCGTTTCGCAGAAGAACAATCCGCCTGGCTTGAGGACAGACTTCACCTTTTTCAGGAAGACCTTGGGATCCGCAACATGCTCGATAACGTGGCTGGAGTACACGCAGTCGAACGAAGCCGGGCACATTTCGATTTCGTCGAACATGCCGTGAATCACTGCATGACCTTTGCTCCGCGTCAGCGCGGTCGCGTTCTCGTCGGCGTCCAGGCCCACGGTTTCGAGTGCGCCGGGATGGTACTGCTTGAATAGAGTCAGTACCCGACCTGCCCCGCAACCCACGTCGAGGATCCTGAGCGGGCCACGGTCCGGCGGTACGTGCTGCAAAGCGGCGCGCACCCGGCTAGGGTATCCAAGCCTGTCGATAAAGCTTTGGCTCAGTTTTGAAAGCAGGGATTTGCCTGCCCGAGCCTCCTCGACGAAAGCCGGGTATTCGTTCGGATATATGGTCGAAAGCTCTGTCAAAGCGGGCCTGGGATTCAAGAAAAACAGCCCGCAGCGCGCGCATTTGACGACAGAGAACAAATCGTCCGTGGTGTTCGTGTATTCGTGTTCTCTCCCGCGGGCGATAACCTTATATTCTGCCGCACCACACAGGCAGCAGGAGACGTGCACCTTTGCGATATTAGACTTCACTGGGGGATTTTTTACGGAAGTGCTCGCGTAGAACTTCTAAATAGGTTGATCGAACAGGAAATCCGAGCCGGCCGGCCGCCTCCATTCGCCGCCTCAGCTCCGGGAGACGATAGTGGGGCACCCACATATTCAGATGGTGTTCAGCGTGATAGTTGAAATGAAGCGGTGCGATGAAAGCAACTTCCAGCAAATTGCTCTTGAACGATATC
>QHXC01000691.1:0-2149 GCA_003222815.1 Acidobacteriota bacterium
CGGAGTTGGAAAAGCCAGGCACTGAGTTTTGAAGTAATGGTTGGGATTCCCGGGGTTGGTCAACGTCTCGCAGCCTGGCCCGAGCACCCGATTCGGCGGCTCGTTGGTTTCATCCAGCTTCATGCCCAATGGGTCGCCGCCCAGCAATGGAGTAAATGGCTGACCACTCGAAGCCCTATAAATGCCTCCCAACTGCCACCCGCCAAATGCCCATTGCGTCAGCCGTGAGCGCATTTTGGGAGCGGGCACTTCCCACGTAAAGTTGGAAACAACGGTCTGGCGCACATCGAAGTCCGATAAGCCCCGAGTTGTACGCTGGTCGAAGAATAGGGGGTTGAGGAGCCCGTTAGGATAAGCGTCGTCAGCTACCGTCGCCGAGAGCGTATCAATGCTCTTGCCCCAGGTGTAGGCGCCGCGAACCTGGAGACCATGGCCCACTTTTTTCGTGATGACCATCTGCAGGGCGTTATAGAACGAGTTGGCTTGCCATAACATCCCAGTGACGCGGCCAAAATTTGGGTTCAGTTTCTGACTGCTCGATGCCGAAGGAAAGAGGTAACCGGCTGATGTCAGCGTTGGCAAAACCATATCGAAATTATCGACCCTGAAGGGCTGGTGGACACCTCGTGATCCCACGTAACCGATCGTGAGTACGAGGCCAGCCGGAATTTCGCGTGATGCGCTTAGGTTCCATTGCATCACATAGCTGCGCTTTGGAGCGTGTTCAACATAGCTAGCGGAGCCGGCCGTCGAGGTGCCGGCCGACTCCAGAAACGCCCCGGTTGGAAATGAACCTGGCGGGAGGACGTCCCCGAATATCCGGTTCGAGAACGGAAGCGGAAATGGTGTGATCAAGGTGAATGTGTAGGGCAGCGGCAATACATCGAAAATGCCAAAGCCCCCTCGGATAGCCGACTTGCCATCCGCGAACGGGCTCCAGGCAAATCCAACCCGCGGCTCGAAGTTACGAAGCGTCGGGTTCAAAAAGTAGGGAGAGCCCAGGTGTGGCTCGGCGTCGGTCAAATGAAGCAGGTTCGAGAGCCTGCCGTGAGCCTCAGCAGGGACCGTGGCCATCTCATAGCGCAAGCCCGCGTTGATGGTCAAATTTCTCCGGAGACGGATATCGTCCTGCACGTAGGTCCCGAATAGCGTCTGGCGAATCCCAAACGTAGGTATGGGAATGGGAAGCAAGCCGGCAAAATTTCGCGGCCGGTTGGTTAAGAAGTCGGAAAGTGAACTGAACTTGAAAACGCCGTTGGTTCGGCTTGTCAAAAGTAAGTTGTCCTGCATGCGCTCCACGAGCACGCCAAACTGCAAGGCATGAACTCCTTTGATGAGAAAGACGTCATCAGTCCATTGAAATGAATTCCAGAAGATGTTCCTGCTACTACTTCGCGTTCCTGGGCGCTGCGCGTTCAATCCACCGGTGAAGTTCGTAATTCCGGGCACAGCCTGTACCTCCCCCACGAATTGTCCGGGTACGAAGCCGAATGACGCATCCGCCAACAAGGGGTTGATGACGCTGGATACTCCGCCCTCAATAGCCACTGCCCGGTTGAAGCCAAACCGGGCAGCATTCAAGAACTTCGAATTGAAGATGTGTTGCTCATGAAGCGTGACGAGTTGACGCCGCGATACAACGTTGGCCAGCAGCTCGTCAAATGCATCCGGCTGGACGACTTTTGAGTTGTCGCGCATAAACGTGCCGGAGATGCTATCCCGCTCCGAGAACTTGTGATCGAGTTTGGTGGTGAAATAATTTTCTGTTGTAATTTGCTGCCCGGCAAAGCTGAAAATTCCCGTATCCCCATTTCCGAGGAGGGGTCCATTCGGTAATGGATAAAATGCCTGGAGATATCGCGAGATTGCCGGATCTATTCGCACGGATCCTGTCGAAAGTACCCCCTGCCGCGCTGCCCCTGAAGGCACGGTATTCACCTGCGTAATACCCAGTGACTGACGAAGTCCTTCATAATCCGCGAACACGAAGGACCGGTCCTTCCGAAGTGCTCCTCCGAGGGAACCGCCGAATTGATTTCGCTTGAACGGCGGAATTCTGGCGTCAAAGAAATTTCGCGCATCCAGAGCGCTGTTGCGTAGAAATTCGTAAGCGCTTCCGTGAAGAGCGTTCGTTCCCGAGCGCGTAACA
>QHXC01000691.1:2190-3058 GCA_003222815.1 Acidobacteriota bacterium
TACGCCATCGAGACGATAGCTATTTTGGTCCGGCCGCGCGCCGGAAATGCTCAAGGCTGCTCCAAAACCGCGCTGAGAGTTGCCTCCGCCCTGGGCGGTTCCGGTCTGTACTCCCGTGACGCCTGCTTGAAGCGTCGCGAGTTGCGTCCAATCACGCCCGTTGAGTGGTGAGTCGACCACCGTAGAGGCACTGACGTTTCCGCCGACCGCCGAAGAAGCTTGATCGACGGGCGTCCCCGAAACCGTCAGTCGAACGACGCGGGCGGGATCCCCTGCCTGCATCACCACATTGAAGACGAGGCTGGCCCCCACATCCACCGCGATGCCCGTTCGCATTTGAGTCGTGAAGCCCGGCGCGGCGGTCGTCATTTGATAGCTTCCGGGCAGGAGATCAGGAGCTGTATAGAAACCTGCGACATCCGAAACGACGGTACGGGTAACGCCAGTTGCCACGTTCGTAAGTGTTACCTGCGCGTTGGGTATAGCAGCCCGCGCGTTGTCGGTCACGGTCCCCGACAGCGATCCCCCGGACACCTGGGCATTCAGACTCACGCAGAAGGAATTGGAGAACGCCAGCAGAACCGCTAATAGAAGAATCATACGGTTGCGTCATCCTGGGATCGGGGAAAGCCGAATCCTGATGAGGAAATCACTTTCCCCCATCAAGAAAAGCCATTTCCTCATCGGGAAATCGCTTTTCCTCATCGGGAAAAGCCGTTTCCTCATTGGGAATTCGCTTTTCCTCATCTGGAAAAGCTGTTTCCTCATTGGGAATTCGCTTTTCCTCATCGGGAAAAGCCGTTTCCTCATTGGGAATTCGCTTTTCCTCATCGGGAAAAGCTGTTTCCTCATTGGGAATTCGCTTTTC
>QHXC01000692.1 GCA_003222815.1 Acidobacteriota bacterium
GCTGTATTGCTGGTACGACGATTTAAAGCGTGCAAGGACAATTCGTAATCGATTCGAGGCTGCAGGAATTGATATTACGGATGGGAAAGGCAGTCTAGAGTTCCTTGCCACCACGGACTTCCCTCACTAACGGGACAATCAATCTGCGCCTGCCAGGCAATCGTGAAAACACCCGTTTGGCGAGGGCCGCGCTTTCTCGCCCAGGGGTGTGCTCTTGTGCTCTGAGACAGCGAGCCGGAGGTCCCGAGTAACGCCGTTGCGGTTATCTACCCGGTCTCAACTCCCCAGAAGTCGCTAAGTCGAAGTCGCTAGCGTTCATCGGAAGTCCGAGGCGAGTTATGTAGAGGCGGCGCCGAATGTTTAATGCCGAGGACTTTCGATAACGCGACTTGAAGGAGGCCGCTGCCGTCTGCGGCGGACGCGGTGGGCTATGGAGAAAGTAAGGAAATGGGGTTTGATGTTGAGCTGAATTTGGGATGGTCGAATGCGCAAAGCCGGTTTCGGTTGGTAGATTCTGAGAAGGAATGACGAAATTTGAGGAGTAATCGTTGGAACCGGAGATTCGATTTGGACGAGATTCGCAGGACTGGACACACATCGGCGTGGACGTGCGGGCGCACATCGTAAAGTTGCGGATTTTTGATCAGCGTTACGACGTATCTGAAAAGCATTTGGCGACGAATCTCCATCTAAGCTGAGCCGGGTTCAGTCTCTCGACGACAGTGATTGGCCCATGACATGTCGGACACAAGCGAGCGGAACTAGTCGAGGTCATTTCCGTAGAACGAACGACGGGTGCCATGTCCAGCAGTTGGCGGCAAATGTCCAGCGAAGCGGATCGCTGATAATTGGCCATGAATCCAAAATGGCGGATTCGGACGAACCTGTTGGGTAGCACGTGCAACAGGAACCGCCGGATGAACTCTTCGGCAGAGAGGGTCATTTTGCGTTTCTTGTTGCCGTGAGCATAGTCCCTCCACCGGAATGCAACGTGATCACCGTCAAAAGAAATCAATCGATGATTGGAGATGGCCACACGATGGGTGTAGCGTCCAAGGTAGCGGAGAACCTGTTCAGGACCACCAAAGGAAGGCTTGGCATAGACGACCCATTCGTGCCGGTGTAGCTTTCGAACGAACTCGGCAAAACCTTT
Organism: Acidobacteriota bacterium; assembly: GCA_003222815.1. Taxonomy (GTDB): domain Bacteria; phylum Acidobacteriota; class Terriglobia; order 20CM-2-55-15; family 20CM-2-55-15; genus 20CM-2-55-15. Next base: position 1,154 of record QHXC01000692.1, read on the forward strand.
GGCTTCCGCCAAATGCTGAATGAGGCCGGAAAAGTTCAAGCGCTTTTCAGCAAAGGCCTGTTCCAATCCGTCGACAAACTTTCCGCGGAAAACCTGCTGAAGCACCTCCAGGGGTAAGAAGAATGTGGCAGAGCCACGTATCCAGTGTGTGCGGCCGGGCGCCAAGCCTCCAGATGGAACGACACAATGGATGTGAGGATGAAACAAGAGATTCTGGCTCCAGGTATGCAGGATCGCGAAGAATCCGATCTCGGCGCCAAGATGTTTGGGATTGGCGGCCACCTCCATAAGCGTCTCCGCAACGGAGCGGAACAACAGGTTGTAGAGTTCGACGGGATTTTGACGGATCAGCGCGTTGAGCAAGTGGGGCAGCGTAAATACGACGTGAAAGTAGCTAGTCGCCAACAGTTCGTCTTGCCGAGCAGCGATCCATCGCTGACGGGACTGAGCCTGGCACTTGGGACAATGGCGGTCACGGCATGAGTTGAAGGAGAGTCCCCAGTCCTTGCCGCATCGCAGGCACTTGTCGATATGACCACCGAGAGCAGCGGTTCGGCAGCGCAGGATGGCGCGCATGACCTTGAGCTGCTGGAAACGAAGCTGGCCTCGGTGGCGATCGAGGAATGAGTTACCCTGCGCGCGGAGGATGTCGGCCACCTCCACGGCGGGCCGGTTCATTCTCTCTTCTTTCGACCGGACCGCTTAATGGTGTCGAGTGTGGAAACCGGGATCGCCTCCACCGGGTTGGTGACCGAATGCAGATGCCGATCGGAGAGGTGCAAATAAACCGACGTCGTTTCCAGATCGGAGTGCCCCAGTAAGAGCTGAATCTTGCGGAGATCCTCTCCCGATTCCAAAAGGTGTGTGGCCCAACTGTGTCGAAGGCAATGTGGAGATACGGGTTTCGTGATACCGGCCCGTTTGGCGGCCTCTCGAACGATGAAGTAGATGGCTTTCGGGCTCAGCGGCTTGTCGGCACGCCAGTTGTTATCCATGCCTGGGAAGAGATAGGTCTTCGGCTTCATCCGACAAACAAGGGTATGTATCGTGTTCGGTATATCGGCGGGTTTTGCTGGGCGCATGTTTTAGCCAATGGCTCGGAGCGAAAGGGGTCGGATTGCACGACGTCTCATCGGAGCATCCGTCACAGTACCTTCGCGATCGCGCTCGACAAGTGAGGATTGGTCGCGGCGATGCGGCGGCGCTAAGGCAATTGATCGCGTTCCTCCGCTGCTCTGGACTTATACCGGACGAGAAGCCACGCCGACGCCAACCAACTCCCAGTGAGAAGTGCGCGGAGGCTTTCCAACGATACCTGCGTGAAGATCGGGCGCTGTCGAATGCGACCCAGATCAACTATGTTCCGTTCATCCGCAGCTTCCTCAATGATTGCTTCGGCAACGGTCGGGCGAAACTGTCGCGATTGCGTGCCGACGATGTGGTGCGGTTTGTTCAGAACCAGGCGGCGCGCCTCCATCGGAAGCGGGCCAAGCTCATGACGAGCGCGATGCGCTCGTTCCTGCAATATGCTCGCTTTTGTGGCGACATCCGATTGGATTTGGCGGCTGCTGTTCCGCCGGTGGCGAACTGGTCCATGACATCGATTCCACGAGCCATTCCCCCCGATCAGGTACGTGAACTGTTGGCCTCAATCAAGCGGCATACGGCCATAGGGCGGCGCGATTACGCGATCTTGCTTTTGTTGGCACGGTTAGGTTTGCGCTCGGGCGAAGTGGCGTTTCTCGAACTCGATGACATCGACTGGAAAGCAGGCCGTTTGAGTGTGCGTGGAAAAAGTGGCCGACGCACAGATTTACCGTTGCCGGCCGATGTCGGAAAGGCCATCGCCGCCTACTTGCGGCGCGGCCGGCCGACCAGCTCCAGCCGTCGCGTCTTCTTGAGAGCTCGAGCTCCGGTCCGTGGCTTTTTGAGCCAATGTGCTATTGGCTCGGTCGTCAAACATCGACTCGAGCGCGCGGGGATTGTTGCACCTGCCAAGGGAGCGCACCAGTTTCGACACGCACTGGCCACAGGGATGTTACGCCAGGGCGCGTCCTTGGCCGAGATCGGCGAAGTTTTAGGTCATCGTAGTCCCGACACGACCAGAATCTACGCGAAGGTGGACCTGGATGGCTTGCGTAAACTCGCTTTGCCGTGGCCGGGAGGTGCGCGATGACCACACTTCGAAAGGCGGTCGACGAGTATCTCAAGATGCGCCGCAGCCTGGGCTTCCAACTGCGCG
>QHXC01000212.1:0-8230 GCA_003222815.1 Acidobacteriota bacterium
GTTTTTTCAGCGCGTCGACAACGTCAAGATAGCGCTTAATGGCTAAGTGCAAGGGCCTGCGTTTTGGTTCCTCCTGTTCAGCGTCTCCAACAATGCCAAGAGCCTTTCCTTCAAGCTGATGTTTCTTTCGGCGGACTGCGTCGAGAACCTCCGCGACGGTTTGGCCGCCAGCTTCGCGGCGGCGTTTGCCGCGTTCATACCATTCAATGAGGTATCGTCCTTCGGGCAGAGATTTCCAATCGTAGTTGTCTGTTTGTTTTCGGCGGGGAATCGAGACCATCTTCCAACGGCCATCGATCTTGATGCGTTTGAGAATATTGACACGAGCCATGCTCTCTTCTCCTTAAAGACAGCATAATAGACAGCATGTTCGCAAACTACTGAATCCTAAGGCATGGAAACGGAAGCTGGCATTCTACCGCTGAATTACTCCCGCTGATTTTGGCCGTTGTGGCCGGTGGGATTTCAAACAACACAGGAGCAGATACAACCGTGCAACAGACTTTCGACACTATAACCGCTGGCAGGCGAGATTTCAACAGGGCTAGCGTGACTAACTCGCGTTAATGGTCCGGCCTCCCAGGCAAAAGATACGATCCGGCGGGCATTTTCATACTTCGTCGTCAAAATCCAACCTGCTGAAGCTTCACTTTGACAGCGACATTCAAGGGGCCGGGATACAGGCGGGTGATGGTCTCTGGCGCGTATTTGTCGCGGAACCGCCGAACGACCTGGCGAACCGAACTCGCGCCCTTCAATGCGCTTGCGCGGAAGGTGCGCCGCTCTTTTTCGATCTTGATCGTCACGGTCGGGTTCGCAAGCAGGTTGCGATACCACTGCGTCTTTGAACCGTGCACCGGCAGCAGCCACAACATATCTTCTTGAGAAACGAACCAGACGGGCAGGGTAATCCGTCGGCCCGTACGCCGACCGACGACGGTTATCGCAATCTGCCGGCGGTTCTTCAATCCGCGAGCAAATCTATCTTCGGCCATCATTTCCTCCGATTGTTCGCCGTCGCGGCGCTCTGTAAGCGCCGACAGCCGCGCGCGGACGCTCTTGCGGCGTGGTTCGGCGGAATCTCGCTTTATCCAGAAGTCTAAAGGGACTTTCTTCCGCATGGATCTCCTAAAACCTTTACTCACTTTGACGCGGCGAAAACGGGTTTGCATTGGTACTTGACAGGTGTAATCTTCCAGAAGCAAGGAAGGCGCTCTGAAGGAAAGGACTCCATTCCATCAACGAATCACCGCATGGAGTGAAGCAATGCCAGAAGTAGTTCCGATCCAAAAAATCTCATCGATTAGCGATGAGATCAAGAATATCGAAAAACGCATCATGCAGCGAGCATTCGAGATCTTCCAAAACAACGGCGTGTTGGGCCGCGATCTCGAAAACTGGATGCAAGCTGAGCAGGAGCTGGTGTGGAAGCCCGCACTCGAGTTGTCCGAAAGGAACGGAGAGTTTCAACTCGAGGCGGCTGTTTCGGGCGTTGACGCGAAGGACATCGAGGTCGAAGTAACTTCCGAAGACATCATTCTGAAAGCCGACATCCAGCATGACCACAAAGGGCACAAGGGCACAGTCCACTTGTGCGAGTTCCGTCCTGGCAAGATGTTCCGTTCAATTCACCTGCCGAAGAGGATCGATAGTGACAAAGTCAAAGCCGAATTCAGGAATGGATTGTTGCGGTTAACCGCCCCCATCGCCGAAGAAGCGCGCGCTAGGAAGATCAAACCAGAAGCCGCTTGATCCTTTGCGGGAGACCGGTTGCTGCCGGTCTCCCCAACGGATCCCGGAGCGAGCCCCTGTAAATCAATGACGCGTTCGCGGTTTGGAGACCTCCAAAAGCCCAGATTCCAGACAGGTCTTGCGAACGTGCCTGGGCGAGCCCGGCGGAAGAGGAGACCACAATGACCAGCGGCGCAGTGACGGAATTCCTCACTGTTGTTGTCCTCCCCGATTGTCCAGGATTACTTTCCCATTCGCGAGGATCTTGTTTACCACGCCGACAGGCGTGCCCGCCTTCGAGGGGAACATCGTGACCGTGACCTGATCCCCGGGCTTCAGTGTTTTCCTCGTCCAGCCTTCCTGTCTGACTAAGACGCCTGGGCTGTTCATTTCGCCGGCCCAGTGAACGAGATTGCCTTTTTCGTCTTTCACGTCGAAGTAGACCTGAGTATGAGGGTTCTGCCAGACGAATTCGGTAATCGTTCCCGTTACCGTGACCGTCTTGGAGTGATCATAGGAGATGTTTGTTCCGTGGTGCGCAAGCATCGGAACCGTCACCATGAAAACAGCAAGGATCGTGGACAAAAGAACCCACGTGTGTTTTTTCATATTCTTCTCCATTCACTATGAACCGTTTCTTCCGGCGGGACTTTACGACGCCCGCCGCAAAGCGTCAAGTTCAATCCATCCGGTGTGCGCATTCGCGCTGGGATAGGTTAAGCTTTTTGAGTCTGTCATTGGTGAAAGGAGGAGTCATGAACCGGAAAGCTCTAGCAGTGTGGCAGGGCGGACTTAAAGATGGAAAAGGGGCGATATCAGTGGACAGCGGGGTGTTGTCCAACATGCCTTACTCGTTCTCTAAACGTTTTGAAGAGGAAAAGGGTACGAATCCGGAAGAATTGATCGCTGCGGCCCATGCGAGTTGCTTCGCGATGGCGACGTCGGCGCAACTGGGAAGCGCAGGCATCACGGCACAGAGCATTTCTGCTTCTGCGACCGTTTCGCTCGAGAAGGTCGTTGATGGGTTCGCCGTCACGTCCAGTCATCTGGATGTCAAGATCAAAGCTCCCGGAGCGGATCGGGCCGCAGTTCAAAAGGCTGCAGAAAATGCAAAGGCCGGGTGTCCGATTTCGAAGCTTTTGAATGCGAAGATTACGATGGAGGCGAGGGTCGAAACATAAGCCAGACCGAAAGCCGGGGACCCTCAACCGCCGGTTCGCGGGAGAGGGTGGGGCCCGAAGGGCCGGGTGAGGGTCTCAAGATAGAAACTCGCTCATCGTTGCTTCCCATTTCCCCTGAGCTCTCAGGATTAGTTCGATGACCTCCCGAATGGCGCCTCGACCTCCGTGCGCCCGGGTCACATAAGCGGCACGGGTGAGTACCTCGGAACAGGCATTGGGAACCGCGACGGGAAACCCGACGCGAGTGAGGATCGGCAAATCCTGGATGTCGTCGCCGACATAACAAACGCGGCCGGCAACGATTCCGGTCTTTCCCAGAATTTCCTCAAAGGCTGGTAGCTTCGCGCGGCCGAGTCCCTGATACAAAAAGTCCATCTTCAGTTCTTCGGCTCGCGGCGCAACTGCGGGTGAAGCGCGTCCCGAGATAATACCGGTCTTGATGCCTGCGCGACGCGCGATTCCAATCGCGGCGCCGTCGGTCGCGTGGAACGTTTTGGTCTCGACGACGCGACCATCGGCGAGCGGGAGATAAAGAAGCGTGCCGTCGGTCAACACGCCATCGACGTCCATGAGCAGGAGCTCGATCTTCCATGCCAGCGGTGTTACGTCTTGCTCAAGCATCGCCGTATCCGGACAAGTTGCTCCAGGAGAGAGGGCAACAGAGCGAGGTTCAGCGCGTTCGGACCATCCGACAACGCCTTTGCGGGATTCTCGTGCACTTCCATAAACAGCCCATCCACGCCAGCAGCGACGCCCGCGCGCGCAAGATGTGGAATGTACTGCGGCTGTCCACCCGAACTCTGACCCTGACCACCGGGAAGCTGCAGGCTGTGGGTCACGTCAAAAACAACGGGAACACCGAAGCTCTGCATGACCGGAAAACTGCGAAAGTCCACCACGAGGTTGTTATAACCAAACGAGGCCCCGCGCTCGGTGAGTAACAAACGGCCGGCGCCTTCCTCGCTCATTTTGTCCACAATGTTCTTCATATCCCACGGAGCGAGAAACTGACCCTTCTTGACGTTGACGATCTTTCCCGTGCGGGCGGCCGCGAGAATCAGATCGGTTTGGCGGCACAAAAACGCGGGGATCTGGAGAATGTCGAGAATTCTTCCGGCAGCCTCGGCGTGGGAGGGCTCGTGAATGTCGGAAAGAATCGGGACGCCGACCTTTTCGCGAACTTCGCGAAGGATGTCCAGGCCTTCTTGAAGACCGGGCCCCCGGAACGACTTGAGCGACGTGCGATTCGCTTTGTCATACGAAGCCTTGAAGACAAAAGGGACTCCGCAGGCTGAAGCGATTTTCTTCAGCTCGGCCGCCATGAAGAGAACGTGATCGCGGCTCTCAATGACGCAAGGGCCAGCAATCAGGAAGAGGTCGAGAGAGAGATCGATATTAAACTCGGAAATTAGGTAACGCACGGAGCCCTCACCCTGCGCCACGCGCCACCTTCTCCCGGTGGGAGAGCGTGTGGCCACTCAAGCGATTCTCGTAGGAAGCATGCACGAAGGAGGCAAACAGCGGGTGCGGTTGCAGGGGCTTCGATTTGAATTCGGGATGGAACTGGCAGGCGAGGAACCACGGATGATTCGTCAGTTCGACAATTTCTACGAAGTTTTTGTCCGGTGACACGCCGGAAATGATCAGGCCGTGGTCTGTCAGGACTTCTTCGAATTGGCGGTTGAATTCATATCGATGGCGATGACGCTCGGAAATCACCGACGATTGATAAATACGGTTGGCAAGAGAGCCTGGCCTCAGGTCGGCGGGATAGGCGCCCAGCCGCATGGTGCCGCCAATCGTATCAATGCCCAGTAGATCGCGGAGCTTGTAAATGACCGGATGCGGCGTGTTCGCATCGAACTCCGTGCTGTTGCCATTCTTCAGGCCGCACACATTCCGCGCGTATTCGATCACGGCGCATTGCATGCCCAGGCAGATGCCGAAATACGGAACCTCTTCCTCGCGAGCAAATTGAATCGCGCGGATCATTCCGGGAATGCCGCGCTTGCCAAACCCACCAGGAACGAGGATTCCATCGAATTGCTGCAACTTCGCCAACTCGTCCTGTTGTTCCAGGCTTTCGGCTTCGATCCAGTGGATCCGGGTTCGGAGGTTGTGAACCAGCCCGCCATGAATCAGAGCTTCCCGAAGGCTCTTGTACGCATCCTCCAGCTCCACGTACTTGCCAACGACGCCGATGGACACCTCGTCGATGGGGTGATGCACTCTCTCCATCAGCGCTTGCCAATCTTCCATCCGGCGTTGGGTTTTGGGTAGATGTAGTAATCGGACGATCTCGTCATCCAGACCTTCCGCCGCCAACACGAGCGGAACTTCGTAGACGCTGTCCACGTCCTTCGCGGTAATGACGGCTCTCTCGGACACGTTGCAGAACAACGCTATCTTCGACTTCATATCCGGTGAAAGGAACCGGTCCGTGCGGCATAGCAGGATGTCCGCCTGAATTCCAATCTCCAGCAGTTCCTTAACGCTGTGCTGTGTCGGCTTGGTTTTAAGCTCCCCGGCCGTCGGGATGAATGGAACCAGCGTCAGGTGTATGAACAATGAATTTTCACGGCCGACGTCCTGGCGCATCTGGCGGATGGCTTCAAGGAAAGGCAACGATTCGATGTCGCCCACTGTGCCGCCGATCTCGACGATGGTCACCTCCACGTTCTCCGCCACGCGATGGATCGCGGCCTTAATCTCGTTCGTGACGTGTGGGATCACTTGAACCGTCTTGCCAAGATAATCGCCGCGCCGCTCCTTCTGAATGATGGTTTCATAGATGCGGCCGGTGGTGAGGTTGTTCTTGCGTGTAAGTTCAGCGTGGGTGTAGCGCTCGTAATGGCCGAGATCGAGGTCCGTTTCAGCGCCGTCGTCTGTAACGTACACCTCGCCGTGCTGATACGGACTCATCGTCCCCGGATCTACGTTCAAATAAGGATCAAACTTCAGCAGACTGACCGTAAGCCCGCGACTTTCAAGCAGGCATCCGATGGATGCGGAGGCCAGCCCTTTGCCCAAAGATGAAACAACGCCACCGGTGACGAATATGAATTTCTTTTCCATTATTAGTCCCTTGGGAAGCCAGAAGCCAGAAGCCGAAAGCCAGAAGTGAGACGCGATGGGTCCCTTCCTTCCGGCTTCTGGCTTCTCGCTTCGGGCTTCCTTCCTTCTAGCTCCCGAAATCTCTCCAGGTCGGCGGGCGTGTCAATGCCCCAGGATTGGCTCTCGACCTCCACAACTCGAATACGGTATCCATGCTCAAGCGCTCTCAACTGCTCCAGACGTTCGGCAATCTCCAATGGCGTGGGCTGGAGCCTGGTGAATTTCTTCAGAAACCGAACCGTGTAAGCGTACAAACCCAGGTGGAGAAAGCAGGTCCCACTTGAAGGAATCCGCGAACGAGAAAAATAGAGCGCGATTCCGTTCCGGTCCACCACCACCTTGACGCGATTTGGATTGTTGGCGTCATCGGGATCCAGCCGTGTCATTAGAGTAACAATGTCGGCGTCTCCTAGCCGGGCCGCCGTGATAGCCTGGTCGATGATCACAGGCTCGACCAATGGCTCATCACCCTGGACGTTGACCACCAGGGTGTCCGGATCCAACTCCCCAGCCGCTTCCGCCAGACGATCGGTACCGCTCGGGTGGTCATTCCGGGTCATGATGGCGGTCCCGCCAAACCGTTCGACGGCGTCGGCAATTCGCCGGTCATCGGTGGCAACGACGATCCGATCCACCAGCGATGCCTGCTCCACACGCCGGTAAACGTGCTCTATCAGCGTCTTTCCATTGATTTCGGCTATTGGTTTTCCGGGGAAACGAGTGGAACTGTATCGGGCAGGGATGATTGCGATGGCGGCGTCAAACTTCATCAAACACCGCACTTCATCTTAACACGAGGGTCCCGGACAAGGCAGGTCCCTTTGGCAGAAAACTTGCTTAAAGACGCGACGAACTGATCCAGGTTGCATTCTGCTGGATCACGTAAATATAATGGGTCCAAGCTTGCGGATTAGCCGACGTTCCCAAGGAGAAGGGGCTTATGGGTCGGAAAGAAAGCATCATCCTTGCTGTCGCGTGTGCACTTATTGCACTCCCGGTCATGATGGCGGCCTATGCCGGTCAGAGTCAGAAGCCGCCGGATACCGCCGTCGATAAACCGCAGACCCCTCCCAAGAATCCAACCCTGAAAGTCGATGTGGACCTGGTGCTTGTCAACGCCACGGTCACGGATCCTCAAAACCGCTATGTCACCGGACTTGAAAAAGAACACTTCCAGATCTGGGAAGACAAGCTCGAACAAAAGATCGAGTATTTCTCGGCGGAAGATGTTCCGATCAGTCTCGGTGTCATTTTTGACGTCAGCGGAAGCATGAAAGACAAGATTTCGACCGCCCGCGACGCCGCGGTCACGTTTCTGAAGACGGGAAATCCGGAAGACGAATACTTTCTGGTCGAGTTCGCCAACCGGCCTGAAGTCGCCGAGGATTTCACTACGGATGTCACGAGGCTCCAGAATCGCCTGATCTTCACGCCAGCCAAGGGCATGACTGCCATGTACGATTCCGTCTATCTCGGTCTCGAGAAGTTGAAGGAAGGCAACAATCCGAAAAAGGCGCTTCTTCTGATCACCGATGGTGAGGACAATCGTAGCCGCTACACGTTCTCCAACGTCAAAGATTTCGTTAAGGAACAGGATGTGCAGATTTACGGAATCGGAATCGTCGACAACTTCAACTCGCAGCTCGGATCGGGGCACACCGGCCGGGCGATGGTCGAAGAGCTGTCCGATCTCACCGGCGGACGAGCGTTCTTTCCGGATTCGGTTTACGACCTGGAAGACATCTGCACCAAGATTGCCGTTGAACTCAAGAACCAGTACGTGATCGGCTACAGTTCGACGAATGCGGCTAAAGACGGGAAATGGCGCAAGCTCCGATTGAAGATTAATCCTCCAAAGGGTTTACCCCACCTGAACGTGCGATCGAAATCGGGATATTACGCGCCCCTTGCCGACGCGGCAACGACCGGCAGAAATTAGAGAGTTAGTCTCATATCCAAATGTTACGTTCATTTGTTTTTTCCTTAGTCATTGTTTTGTCTTCCTTCATTGTCCTGGCCCAGGAAACGCCACAGAAACTGGAAAAGCAGGATAAAGATAAGGACTACACGCTCAGCGTCGTTGTCGAGGAGGTGCAACTACCGATCTCCGTGCTCGACAAGGATGGGCGGCCTGTCAATGGCCTGACCAAAAATGATTTCGCGATCTTCGAGGACAACGTTCAGCAACAGATCAAGGTTTTCAA
>QHXC01000212.1:8415-21992 GCA_003222815.1 Acidobacteriota bacterium
TCCTGCTGATTAGCGACGGCGAAGATAACGTCAGCAAGTACGGATTGAATAAGGTAGTCGACACCCTGCGCGAATCCAAAGTGACGCTCTATGCTATCGGATTGCTTGAAGAAAATGACCAGCGCGGCGGCCTGTTCAAGAAGCCTCCTTCAAAAAAAGCCAAGGAGGTTCTCCAGAAATTTGCGGAAATCACTGGAGGACAGGCGTACTTTCCAAAATCTCTGGACGAAGTGGAAGAACTCGTGAAGGACATCGCGCACGAAATTCGGAATCATTACACCGTCAGTTACACGCCTAGCAACAGGAAGCTCGACGGAAGCTGGAGAGAGATCCGGGTGAAAGTCAATCCGCCGAAGACTACCCCCAAGGTTACCGTCCACACCAAACAGGGCTATTTCGCGCCGAATGCGCAGCCCGTTTCAAGCAATCGGTAGGTTATACTCAAACCTACATGGACTTTCACCACAAAGAGATTCTCAAGCGGTATGCCAGAATGGCGACTGGGCGTCCTTTCGCGCCAATCCTTCTAAATATCCTCATCACCTCGGTCTGTGACATGCGATGTGTACACTGCTTCTTTACAGACGAACTGGACGACAAGGCGCGGAAGAAGCTCCAGATGACCACGCGTAACGTCGAGCGGATCAGCGAGACACTCGGCGCCAACCTGGGTGTTTTGATCGTCGCCGGCGGCGAGCCGTTCACGCGTAAGGATCTTCCGGAAATCGCACAGGCGTTCTACAAGAACAACAAACTGGAATCGATTTACCTGATGTCCAACGGACAAATCCAGCAGCGAATCATTCCGGATGTCACGCGCATTCTTCAGGAATGCCCCAATCTCAATGTTACGGTGGCTCTCGGCCTGGACGGTCTGAAAGAAGAACACGAAGCGATTCGTCAGAAGCCCGGAAGTTGGGATATCGCGATCGGCACGGCGCGAAAGCTTCAACAAATCAAAAAGGAATATCCGTGGCTCGATATCCAGACCTGCACGTGCTTCATGAACAGCAATCAGGATCGGATTTTCGACTGGTATGACTTTCTTAAAAACGAGCTGAAGCCGGATAAGGTCAACTTCAATTACATCCGTCCGCCGTCAGCGCGGCCGAAAGAACTGATCATCGACAAGACACGGTACGATCGGCTGTCGCACGTCATCAGCGAAGATTCGCGTCAGGCCCTCATCAAGAACAACTACACGGGAGACGCCGGGTTTTTCAAAGCCGCCATCGATGTTTACATGCATGAGCTGATTGCGAAGACGGCCTTCGAAGGACGTCCGCAGCTTCAATGCTGGGCCGGAACCGCCGGCGCCGTGATCTACGATGAGGGCACAGTTTCGAGCTGCGAGATCCTCGACTCGGTCGCCAATCTTCGGGAATACGACTGGGATTTCTCGAAGCTCTGGTATTCGTCCGCAATGGAGGGGCGCCGCGAACGCGTTGCGAATGGCTGCTTCTGCACGCATGAAAGCAACTGTTATTACCCCTCGCTTCCGTTCAATCCCACTCATCTCGTGCAGGTCAAGAAGATCGAACGTGAGATGACCGCCGCCGCACGCGCTCGACAATAATGCTGGATTCGCTTGTCGCCTGGTTCCAGGAAAACCAGCGGCCTCTGCCGTGGCGCGTTTCCTACGACCCTTACCAGGTGTGGGTCTCCGAGGTGATGCTCCAGCAGACCCAGGTAGAAACGGCGCTGCCTTACTACGAGCGCTTCATTCGCGAGTTCCCGACAATCGAATCTCTCGCAAAAGCCAAAGAAGAACGTGTCCTCACGCTGTGGGCCGGACTGGGCTATTACCAGCGTGCAAAGAACTTGACGGCAGCGGCCGGCGAGGTGGTGTCGAAGCATGGCGGTGAGATCCCGTCCGATTACGATGCTCTCATCCGGCTTCCTGGTATCGGGCAATACATGGCCGGGGCCATCCTGAGCATCGCCTTCAACAAGGCGTATCCGGTCGTCGATGGTAACGTGCGCCGCGTACTTTCGCGCATAAATGGATGGACTGAAGACGATACGAAAACTTTATGGGATGCCGCCACGCGTTTGGTGCACGAGGCTGAGCCGCGGCTCGTCAATCAGGCCCTGATGGAGCTCGGCGCGAAGATCTGCTCGTTCAAATCACCGCGATGCCTGCTCTGCCCGGTTCAATCATCATGCATTGCGTTCCGGGTGGGTATGCAAGACAAGATCCCTCCGGTGAAGAAACGTCCCGCGACCGTCCATGTGCATCTCTTCGCGGTCGTCCACAAAAAAGATGATCGTTATCTGATGAAGCCCGCTGATGGAATGTGGGAATTTCCGATGTTTTCGGCGTTACCTGCTGGTTCTTTCGAGAAGATCGGCGAGTGCCGGCACACGATCACACACCATCGGCTGGACGTCACGGTGTGCGAAGGCGAATTGACTGAACGGAGCGGGTTGGAATGGAAACGAATCGATGATGCCGCGATCTCGTCGCTCACCAGAAAGGTTTGGGACCTAGCGAAAGAATTGGGAGACCGGACAGGAGAAGCCAGGTAGAGCGGGCTCGGCCGTGATGACGTCTTGAGCAGAGCTGTGCACCTGAAAGGCCATACATCATCACTTACAGAAACTCCATGAACTCGCGGATCCGGCCGATGCCCTTATCGAGTTGCTCCATGGAAGTAGCGTAAGAGATGCGGACGTGGTCCGTCGTTCCGAAAGCCTCACCCGGGGTGACCGCCACATGCGCTTTTTCAAGCAGCCTGGCGGAAAAGTCCACGCTGTCGCGTATGCTGCCGCGCCCGAATGCAGCCGAGATGTTGGGGTAGGCGTAAAACGCGCCACCGGGTTCCGCGCATCGAACACCCGGGATGGCCCTCAGACGGTTGAGAACAAAATCCCGGCGCTTGGCATATTCCGCCAACATTTTACCGACCGAATCCTGGGGACCGGTCAGCGCCTCCAGCGCGGCTTTCTGCGAAATCGACGTCGGATTGGATGTCGAATGGCTTTGAAGTTTGATGACGGCCTGGATGATTTCCGGCGCCGCGAGCACGTAGCCGATACGCCATCCCGTCATGGCATAGGTCTTGGAAACCGACCCGGCAATGATGACATGGTTCTTCAGTTCCTGATGACCACCGATCGAAAACGGCTTGCGCCCGTCGTAAAGGAAGTGCGAGTAACACTCGTCAGAAACAACGAAGATATCGCGATCGCTGCACAGCCTGGCGATTCGAACGAACTCATCGTTATCGAGAACCGCGCCACTGGGGTTGTTCGGTGAATTAACGACAACGAGGCGAGTGCGCGGTGTCAGCGACGGCCCCAGCAATTCTGCGGTCAGACGGAATCCATCGGCCTCTCGCGTATGCACAAAAATGGGATTGGAATTCACGAATCGGGCGATGTCGGCGAATGTCACCCAGTACGGCGTCGGGATGATCACGTCATCGCCTTCTTCAACGACCGCAGAAAAGACATTGAATAGAGCGTGCTTGCCGCCGAAATTGACGATGCACTCCGACACATCGTATTTGGACCCGAAGTCGCCTGCGTGCTTCTCGACAATGGCCTTTTTCAATTCTTTGATGCCGCCGATAGCTGTGTACTTCGTGAAGTCGTTTTGGATGGCGCGAATGCCGGCCTGCTTGATATTTTCGGGCGTGGGAAAATCCGGTTCGCCTGGGCCGAAGTCCACCACATCGATGCCCTGCTCGCGTAACCTCAGAGCGGCTTCCATTACCGCCATTGTCTTGGATACGGAAATGCGAGAGATCCTGGCCGCCAATTTCATTCGGTTATCCCTGTCTTGAATCGTTGTTTTAAACGTTTCTCGACAATATCTGGAACAAGACCAGCAACAGAGCCGCCCAATTCGGCAATTTCCTTCACCAAACGCGAGCTGAGATAGGAATAGTTCTCGGCAGGCATCATGAACACCGTTTCAATGCCGGGAGCAAGCCGCCGATTCATGAGCGCCATCTGGAATTCATATTCATAATCGGTAACCGCGCGAATACCGCGAACGATCACTTGCGCCTTCTGCTGCCTCGCGTAGTCGACGAGCAGGCCATGGAACACATCGATCTCCACGTTCGCAAATCGCGGCTTTAGAATCTCGCGCATGATCTCGATTCGTTCCTCGACCGTGAATAGAGGCGCCTTTTGAGCGTTCGTCAGAATCGCAACGATGACATGATCGAAAAGCCGCGCGCTGCGCTCGACGATGTCGACGTGCCCGAATGTGAGTGGATCGAAGGATCCAGGATAAATCGCTGTCTTTGTCATGTAGTCTCTTTTATTAGCGCCGGGCCCAACGGCGGCCTCTTTTATTCGGCATCGGCCGGTTCCCCCACGTCGTTTATTAGCGCCCGGCCCAACGGCCGGCCGTAGTTGGTACACCGCCGTTTAATTCGTCGCGCTTCGCGCTCCCAACGGCGGCCTCTTTTATTCGGCATCGGCCGGTTCCCCCAGGCCATAGAATGCCAGTTCGTTCGTACGGCGGATCGAGAAAGGCGATGTCGAAATGAACACCGTCGCGGATGCAAAGGTCGAGTGCCTTGATGAGATCCATCTCCAGAATCTTATATCCTCCCTCGATCCCGAGTAACTGCAGGTTCTCCCGGATGATCTGGCACGCCTTCCGCGACTGCTCGACGAAGTAGACCCGCCGGGCGCCCCGGCTGAGCGCCTCGATGCCGATGCTGCCCATTCCGGCGCAGCCATCAAAGAAAGTGGCGCCCTCCACAGTTGGATGGAGAACATTGAAGATTGTCTCCTTCAACTTGTCGCTCGTCGGACGAATGCCTGCTGGAGGCGTAGCTTTGAGACGACGGCTTTTGAAACGGCCAGAAATTATTCGCATGACCCAAGTCTGAGCCGCGAATTGCTCGTGGGGCGCCACCTTTCGTGTGATTCGCGCAATTCGCGGCAAAAAACATCCTAGCCCACAGTCACGAACCGAGTCCGCGCGGAAAGCGCCTCGACGAGCTTCTGCCGCTCCTCGGTGCGGCTCACCCAACTTTGAGCTTCTTTCTGTGCGAGGGCCAGCAGTTCGGTGTCGGTCATCAGGTTCGCGACGCGAAACTCGGGTGTTCCGGACTGCCGCGTGCCCGCCATTTCACCCGGTCCGCGTAATTGAAGATCCACTTCAGCCAGCCGAAATCCATCGATGGTCGAAACCATCGCATGAATGCGCTGGCGAGCGACGTCGTTGAGCCGGCCTGGCGTCATCAAGAAGCACGAAGAGAGATGGCTTCCCCGCCCCACGCGTCCTCGGAGCTGGTGCAACTGTGCGAGACCGAACCGCTCGGCATGTTCGATGAGCATGACGGTCGCGTTGGACACGTCCACACCGACCTCAATCACAGTTGTCGAGACCAGGATATCAATCTCGCCGGCCGCAAAAGCCCGCATTGTCGTTTCCTTCTCCTCACTCTTTAGCCGGCCGTGGAGCAGTGCGACGCGGCGGCCCTGGAAAACCTCCGAAAGCTTCTTGAACCCTTCTGTGGCCGATTTCAAATCCACCTTTTCAGATTCTTCAATCGCGGGATACACGACATAGGCCTGCCTTCCCTGTTCCAGCTCCGCTGCAATCGTCCGATAAATGCGATCCGCATCGCGTTCCATCATGTGAATCGTCCGGATGGGCGAACGTCCCGGCGGCATTTCGTCGATGACGGAAAGGTCGAGGTCGCCATAGAGCGTCATCGAAAGCGTGCGAGGAATCGGAGTCGCCGTCATAACGAGCGTGTTTGGATTCTCTCCCTTGGCCATGAGCTGCAGCCGCTGTATCACACCAAATCGATGCTGCTCGTCGACGATCACCAGGCCCAGTTTGTTGAACACCGTATGTTCTTCAATGAGAGCGTGTGTTCCAATGATCACCTGAATCTCACCCACCGCGACCTTCTCCTGCAGTTCCTGCCTTTCGGCTTTCTTGACGCCGCGCCGCACCACGCATACACGATAACCCAACGGGCCAAGAATCCGTTTAGCGTTGATGTAATGCTGTTCAGCAAGGATCTCGGTAGGCGCCATAAGTGCCGCCTGATATCCGTTTTCAACCGCGATGACGATCGCCTCGAATGCAACAATGGTCTTGCCGCTTCCAACATCACCTTGCATCAGGCGATTCATCGGATAGGGCGCCTTCAGGTCATCCACAATCTCCTTCAGGACGCGCTTCTGCGCCACCGTCGGATGGAAAGGCAGAATTGTCTTCACCCGCTGGCGAATGCGGTCGGAAGTCTCGAACCGCACTCCTTTCAGCGCGCGGCTTTGGACCCGGCGCAGCGCATAAATCAGCTCGAGGAGAAAGAATTCTTCGAAAATGAGACGCCGGTGGTACGGAGACTGACGCTGGTTCAGTTGTGACAAATCGTCGCCGGCTTCCGGGAAGTGGACTCGTTCGAGAGAAGTGCGGATATCCGGAAAGCAATGGGCTTTGCGAATCTCCGCTGGCAAAGGATCTTCAATAGACTTCGTCAAATCCGAGAGAGCTCCGGCAATGGTGCGGCGAAACTGGCGGCTCGTGATGCCGGCCACTTCTTCGTAAACAGGAACGTACCGGCCAATATCGAGCGAGCCGGATTCATCGCTGTCTTCGAGAAGCTCAAACTCGGGATTGAAGAAAACAAATTTGGAGTCATACCGATCGACATCGACGCGGCCGAAGAGCACGATCTCGCGGCCCGCGCTGAATTCGCGCGCCTGGAGAAAGCCGCCATGGAACCATTTGGCATGCGCGAAGCCGCCCCCGTCAGTCAGGACGACATCGAGTATGCGGCCTCGAGTTCGAGTCTGGATGACGCGGCTTCGGTAGACCCTGGCGTGAACGGCGGCGTCCTGGCCAATCCGAAGAGAAACTAAAGGAACGAAATTGGCGCGATCCTGATACGACTTGGGGATGTGGAGAAGCAGGTCTTCCACGGTCCGGATGCCTCTGGATCCAAGCAGCGCGGACCGCCGTGGTCCCACGCCCTTCACATACTGGACAGCCGAATCGAGCCGGAGCATACGTTACGCGGCGCGGCCACGCAAATACGCCTTGATAAACATATCCAGGTCACCATCCAGAACGCGATCCACATCACCGACTTCAACCTTGGTCCGATGATCTTTCACGAGCCGATACGGCTGAAGAACGTACGAGCGGATCTGGCTGCCCCAGGCGATATCGAGCTTGCTGTCTTCGATGGCCTGGGACTCTGCTTTCTTCTTTTCCGTCTCCACCTCGAACAATCGTGCGCGCAGAACCTTCATGCATACATCCTTGTTCTTGTGCTGCGACCGCTCGTTCTGGCACTGGACGACGATACCCGTCGGGAGATGCGTAATGCGAACCGCCGAATCCGTCGTGTTCACGTGCTGCCCGCCTTTACCGGCCGATCGGTAGGTATCGATTCTCAGGTCTTTCTCGTCGATCACGACTTCAATCTTGTCGTCGATCTCGGGATAGACCGCCACGGAAGCAAATGACGTATGCCGGCGTTTATTTGCGTCGAAGGGAGAAATCCGGACAAGGCGGTGAACGCCGGTCTCCGACGCCAGCAAACCATACGCATACTCGCCAATGACATTGAACGTGACCGACTTGATGCCTGCTTCTTCACCGTCCTGGTAATCGAGCATCTTCGTCTTGAACCCATTCTGCTCGGCCCACCGGAGATACATGCGCATCAGCATCTCAGCCCAATCCTGCGCCTCAGTTCCTCCGGCGCCGGGATGAATGTCTACGATTGCGTTGAGCTGGTCATTTTCTCCCGACAACAGGACCTGCGTCTCGACACGGTCAATGAATGCTTCGAGCTCTTTCAGGTGAGAAGCAAAGTCATCACCGACGGGCTCACCCTCACGGGCAAGCTCCATGAGTGCCTGCACGTCATCCAGTTCCCGCGTTATCTTGCGATCGAGTTCGAGTGTTTCTTCCAGGCGGGCGCGCTGCTGAAGGATTTTGCCGGAGCGTTCCTGATCGGACCAGAAGTTGGGATCCACGATCTGCGTCTGCAGGCCATCGAGCTGTCGCTGCTTTGCATCCGCGTCAAAGAAACCTCCGCACTTCCTCGCTGCGGGTTCTGACGCTTCCGAATCGCTCAATGAGTTCTTCGTGCATGCTTCCTCCGTGGACGTGGGCCAACGGTCCGTGGACCGCCGCCTGCGATTACAAGCAACCCGGCGGCTATCACGGCGTTCGCATAGGCGAAAAGGTCGCCGTATTGCGTGTAAAACGTCCGATCCGACCTGAAATGGGCCGTCCCGTCCAGAATCATTCGAACACCGATCGGTGTTCTTGCCTCAATTCTGCCATAAGGATCAATAATTGCACTGATCCCTGTATTGGCGGTCCGCACCATGTACCTCCGATTTTCGACGGCTCGAACAACGCCCATCCGCAGATGCTGAAAGGGCGCTGAAGATTCACCAAACCAACCGTCATTCGTGATAACTACGACAAGCTCGGAACCGCGCTTAACGAACTGGCGAATCAAATCGGGGAAAATGCTCTCGTAACAAATGGCCGTCGAGAGGCGATGGCCGTCCAGCGGGCTGATCGTGTATTCGGTTCCTGGCGCGAAGTCTCCCACTTGTCTGGTCAGACTCTCTGCAAAGAACAGCAGACGCTTAAACGGGATGCGCTATTTGAGGGGCCTTCGCCAATCGTGTCGATGTAGCCAACTAACAGGTACGCCCCCAGCTTTTCTGCAATCTGCCGCATGCGTCCCCGAAATTCCAAGTCGGTGAGATAAAACGGAGCAGGCGTTTCGGGCCAGACAACGAGCCTGGGTTCACTGTCCTCTCTAGTCGATAATGCGCTCAATTCGGTGAGTAACTCGTCCGCGTCAGGCTTCTGCCAGGGCTGATCGAGTGAGATGTTGGTCTGCACCAGTCGCACCGGAATGGGATCCAGCGAAGGCGTTTCGTGGATTATCGGCAAAAACCATGCAATTGCGATCGCAACACCGGCCACGGCAATGCACGTCTTACTGCGGTGTATTGCGCCGTAGGCGATGACACTGTTCACAGCCGTGGCAATGAAAGAAAGACCGTAGACGCCCGTCCAGGCCGCAACTTGAAGGATGCCGGAAAATGGGACCAGGGCATAGCCGGACAACATCCAGGGAAAGCCCGAAAACAAGTGCGCTCGCAGCAACTCGACCGTAACCCACACTGGAGCGGCGAAGAAAACGCCTCGGCTCCCAAGTCTTCGGACGACGACATACAGGCCAACTCCGAAGAGCACGAAGTAAAGCGCGTAAGTGACCGCGAACAGAACGCCAACTCCAACTGCGAGCGGAACTGACAATCCACCGAAGGTAACCATCGTTTCGGTAATCCAGTAAAAGGTGCCTGAGAAGAAGATCAGGCCTGCTGTATAAGAGGAGGCCATGATACGGCGGGGATTCGACTCGCGGGCAATCGTGATGAGAAGCGGTACCAGGGCGAGCCAGGCCAGCGGATAGATATCGGGCTTGGGGAGAGAAAGAACGAGAAGAGTTCCACTAGCGATACCATAGAGAATGGGGAGCCTCAGTCGCCACAGCATGGGCTCGCGCTCAATGACGGAGATATGGGCAAAGCAATTTCGAATCTCCAATTTCCAATGCGGACTTTCCATTAGTCAATTTGCGATACGTTACCGCGGCGGGTGAGGGTTTTCCATCACCCTCATTTTTTCAGCATAGGACGATAGCCAGCTCTTTCCAGTTTCTTTTTGGCTTCCTCCGCTTCGATCATGTTGGAGAACGGCCCGATCTGGACCCGGTAGAATGGACTGCCATCACCCCGCGCAGGTCCGAGGATGAACCCGCGGAACCCTTTCTTTTTCAGATTGTCGAGCAGCCTACTGGCATCGGAAGACTTCCGTAGTGCTGCAATTTGGTAATTGATGACTGCTTTTGTAAGAGTGGCCGATTCGGCCGGCTTTGAGTCAGCGGCAGGCGGACTGGATTCAGTCTTAGGCGGCTCCAGCGTGGGTCGCTTTTCCTTCTCGACGGATTCGAAGAAAGTCAGCTCCGGCCTTTCTTCTCTCGGCGGCTGGGCTACAGCCTTAACGACGTTTTCCTCCGCGGCAATCGCAGCGAACTTCTGCCCCTGCGCGCGTCCAACGAGCATTCCGAGAATGAAAAAAATCGAACACACCACGACGATTCCCGTGAAGACAAGAAGCGTGAAGCTGTGACCTTTCCACGTTGTTTGCTCTTCCATCATCTATCCTTTTGCTCCTCCTCACGCCTTGAGGAAGTAATCCATGATGTCGATCGGCAGCGGAAAAATAATAGCCGTATTTTTCTCCACGCCGATCTCGGTCAAAGTTTGCAAATACCGAAGCTGAAGCGCCACCGGTTGCCCTGAGATGATGGCCGCAGCATCCGAGAGCTTTTGGGCCGCATCGGCTTCGCCCTGCGCGTGAATGATCTTGGCGCGCTTTTCACGTTCGGCCTCGGCCTGCCGTGCCATGGCGCGCTGCATGTTTTCCGGCAGGTCGACTCCCTTGATTTCCACGAGCGCCACCTTGATTCCCCAGGGATCGGTATGCTGGTCCAGGATCTCCTGGAGCCGCTGGTTCAGCTTCTCGCGCCTGCTCAGAAGATCATCGAGTCCGACCTCACCGAGGACAGACCGCAGCGTTGTTTGAGCGAGCTGCGAGGTCGCATACAGGTAATTCTCTACCTCTACGATGGCCCGGGAAGGGTCCACTACTCGAAAATAAACAACCGCGTTCACTTTGACGGTGACGTTATCCTGAGTAATGACGTCCTGTGTTGGGACATCCAGCGTGATCGTACGGAGACTGACTCGGACGATGCGATCAATGGGCCAGAACACCCAGATCAGGCCCGGTCCCTTCGGCTCCGAAATCAATCGGCCAATACGAAAAATCACACCTCGCTCATACTCGCGGAGGACGTTGAGCGAGTTGAATATCCAGATGAGAAAGATCACCAACACAACTAACAACAATGTGAATTGATCCATTTGCGTCCCTCTCAATCATTGACGGTTTCAACTTTGATTCTGAGTCCATGCACTTCCACCACACGCACCCTGGAACCTGCCGGGATCGGCTTTTCTGAATAGGCGTTCCAGTACTCGCCGTGCACCAGAACTTTGCCGTCGTTGTGAATGTCGGATTTGGCGACACCCAGTTCGCCAATCATGCCTTCCTCACCCGTAACCGATTTCCGTTGGTGTGAAAGGTAAACCAGCCGCACAAGAAAAACGGTGATGAATGCGAGAGGAATCGCCACAGCCAGCGTGGTGCCCAATTGAATGCGAAGTTGCGGGATCGGACCTCTAACCAACATCAGGGCGCCCGCAACCATCGCCACGATCCCGCCAAGTGCAAGAATGCCGTGACTGGCAACCGTGGCCTCCAGAACAAACATCCCAATCGCCAGAAGAATCAGCGCCGCGCCGGTCCAATTCACCGGGAGCAGGTTAAAAGCAAATAGAGCAAGGACGAGGCTGATGCCACCAATGACGCCGGGCAGGATGAGGCCTGGGTGTGTAACCTCAATGTAGAGTCCCAGCAGGCCCGCAAGCGCCAGCACAAAGGCGAGATTGGGATCCAGAACGCGGGAGAGAATCTTTTGACGTGCGGACATTTCGAAGGTCTCGATGGCCGCGCCGCGCAGATTCAGTGTGGTCGTTCGGTCGTCAAACCGCCGAATCTCTTTGCCGTCGTAGCGCTCGATGATTCCAGGAACATCCGAGATCACGGCATCGATCAGGTTTTCCTTCAACGCCTCCTCGGCCGTGAACGACTGGCTTTCCGACACCCCGAGTTCAGCCAAATGGGCGTTTCGGCCGCGTTTGGCCACATAACTTCGAATGTAGGCGGTCGCATCACTGAGGATCTTCTTTTCCATGACGTCATCGATCTTTTGACCGGTGCTGGACACAGGATGCGCGGCGCCACTGTTGGTTCCAGGCGCCATTACCGCAACGTCACCAGCCAGTAAGATGAAAAACCCGGCTGAGGCGGCGCGCGCGCCATTTGGTCCAACCCAGGTGATTACCGGGACAGATGAAGAAAGGACCGCTTCGACAATCTCGCGCATGGAATCAATGAGGCCGCCGGGCGTGCTGAGTCGGAGAATCACGGCCCGCGCTCCGATGTCCTTCGCGTGATCCAAGCCTTCCTTGACATAATCGGCGCTGACGGGATGAACAATGTCTTCGAGGTCGATCTGGACGATGACCGGCGCCTGCGCCCGTTCCGCCGTTACGGCAAATGCCATAGCTTCGGGGGCTAGATTTTCAAATGAGAAAACCAGAACCCTGCTGCCCTCCGCGTGTGCTGTGCTCGTGGCGGCCAGCACGAGAACCATATATATGAAGATGCGCCTCAGCACACTGCGATTATACTGAGGGTGAGTTCCCTATGCGAATTGCGATTGATATTCGTAAAATTAATGAATTCGGAGTGGGCACCTATATTTGGAATCTCCTGCGCAATCTCGCAGTGGTTGATGATCGCAATGAGTACCTGCTGATTGGATCCCACCGCCACTTCCATGAACTCGGACCACTTCCGGGGAATTTCAGACAGCTCTATCTACCGGATGAAGAGACCTTCTGGAAAAGGCAGTTTGCAATGCTTCTCGGCGTGCGCCGGCACCGTGTGGATCTCCTGCATGTTCCACATCATGATGCGCCGTTTTTCAATCCATCGAAGCTCGTCGTGACAGTTCACGACTGCGTTCACGTGAAGTTTCCGCAGGAGAATTCGTCGAAGTTTCAGAACTACAGAAGTTATCTTCGGACCAAGAGAGTGGTCGAAGGCGCAAAGCACGTTTTGGCTGTTTCGAATTCAACGAAGGAAGATCTGATCAATATTTTCGGCCTGCCTGAAAGAAGGATCTCGGTCATTCACAATGCCCTGGATGAGCGGTTCGCGTTCAATCACGCTGCGGAAGAGAGAAAGCAGGTGTTGGAGCGGTATCAGCTTAAAGAACCATTTGTGCTTTACTCTGGAAAGATCCGCCCCCACAAGAACCTTCATCGGCTGATTGAAGCGTTCGCGGTCCTGAAGAGCGAGCTTACCGAAGACGACCGGTACAGGAACCTGAAGCTCATCATCATTGGGGATGAGTTGAGCAAGCACCAGTACCTGCGTTTGACCGTGGTCCGTAGCGGCGTCCAACAGGATGTCCGATTCTTTGGCTTTGTTCCGTATCCAATCCTGCGAGTGTTTTACCAGTCCGCTGCGCTTTTCGCATTTCCGTCGTTATACGAAGGCTTCGGACTGCCTCCGCTGGAGGCCATGGCCAACAGGACGCCCGTGATCGCATCCAACACATCATCGCTGCCCGAAGTGCTGGAGGACGCGGCCTTGCTGGTGAACCCGGAAAACGTTTTTGATATTGCGCGCGGGATGAAGCTGATCCTCTCGGACGATCTCCTCCGGCAGAAGCTGGTGCAAAAAGGCATCGAGCAGGTTGCGAAATTTTCCTGGAAGGTAGCGGCCCAGAAGGTGGTCGAGACTTACCAGCTCATTGGAGAGGGTGAACGGGAAAGATGGCGCCGTAGCCCGATTTCGGGAACTACTGCGAAATAAGCCACTAGTTTCCTTTTTTCAGCGGGACACCTTGCGACTC
>QHXC01000693.1 GCA_003222815.1 Acidobacteriota bacterium
ATGTACACTTGAGTTAGTCCAAGTGCTTCAATGGACGATAAGGCTATCCCAGTATTGCAGTCCTCCCCCGCCGAATCCAAGAAAGATGGGATGGCATTCTCAAAGAAGGTTGGGCTAGTCGCTGTCGTCACATTCGTCGAGGGATATCCCTCTAAACAAAAAAGCCGAATTGCCACCTGATGGTGCTCACGCAGCCAACTGCGGCAACTCGGCTGTCTTTGCTTCCTACAAATGCTTGGCTCTTTCCAAAGACCCGTGGCTTTCCGTCGCCCGGTCACGCGGGTTTAGCTTTTCATAAGCCTAGCCGGTTGGGACGTTTGCTGTCGATGCTTTGAGCTGTTGTTCTTGATGCCTTGAGCTGCTGACGTTCTCGCAATGCTTTGCGTAAACCTGGGCCGCGTATGTCGGTGCTCTTCGACATATTTCCTAGCGGCGTGTGCGGCGGTACTCTGTTGGCGTAATCCCATAGTGCTGCTTAAAGGACCGTTCCAACTTGTACCTTTCTGAGTACCCGAGGTGGCGTGCGATTTCGGGAATGCTGAGATTCGTCTGCTGGAGTAGTTTTGCGGCGACTTGGAGCTTTATCTCGACCCGCACGGCGCGGAAACTCTTGCCCGCATGCTTTGTGAATTGGTGGCTGAAAGTACTTGGGCTGAGGTAGACCAGTCGTGCAGCTTCGGTTTGGGTCAACTGACCACGAGTGGTTAGGAGTGCTCGATAGATCTTCTCCATGCGTGAGGGTGGCGTGGAGACCTCAAGAATGACTTGCATCGCGTCTTCTTCCTAAGCTTTTCTGTCTTCACCGCTCCGCACAAAACGGCAGTGACGAGTCCGTTCCCCCACGGGAGAAAAACAAAAAAGCCGAATCACCACCGATGGCCTTCACGCAGCCACCTGCGGCAACTCGGCTGTCTTTACTTCCTGCAATTGCTTGGATCTTTCGAAAGACCCGTAGCTTTCCGTCTCCCGCTCACGCGGGGTTTGGTCTTCTCGGATAACTTTTTCGGCATTCTGTGCCGAGAATGAAACTCGGTCAAGAAAAATTGAATAAGAGAATTTAATGGAAAATGGCTAAACAGCTTGATTCGCCATTTCCGACGCCAGCCAAAGACATCACCGGTCTGAAAAGCCACTGCACTTGCTTCTGTCGGCTCCAGTTTCTCAAAGAACGCTACTACGGCAAGGATTCTTCCATCGTGACTTCTTTACGTTTTGCGAAGAAGATTCTGAAAGAAATCTAGATCATGGCAGCCCCCTGGGAATACACCCTTGGAAAGTCATGACGCCGCAGGTGCGGTACCCATGACACGCCGCCCGTAGCTGGTAACGCGCCAGCGGCAAGAGCGCGGAACAATGAGGCGTCGAGGCCAGCCGTGCGCGGATGTCCCGATTGCTGAAACCGCAGGCAGTGATCGCCGTCCATGATGCTCTGAAATAGTTCGGCGTCACGGCGCGCCGGAGGAGGACAGTCAAAATAAGAGGCTCGGCCGCGGCGGAAATGGACCTCCCGGACTATGCACAACGGGGACACTCCTGCCTGGTGTGGTGATCATTCGGAACCCGCTTGCCCCTGTGGTCACCCTCGAGGAGAACTAGGCCGGCGCACGATGGTAAGGCCTCTAACATTGATCGATCCAATCCGCGATAAACATATTGGTATCGCCGTCCCTTGCGACCGATCGGGCTCGGGCGGGCAATCCGGAGAGCCGAGGTGCGTGGACGGATAGATCACGCGTTCGCCCTCAGGTGTGAAGTAAGCCCAGGTTGTGTGGCCATGCCGCTGTTGATCCGTTTCACGTTCGAGCCGTCGATGTTCATCGTGAAAATCTGATCGCACTTGTATGGTTCACACGTGGATTGAAAAATGAGCTGCTTTCCGTCAAATGAAAAATACGCTTCCGCGTTTTGGCCGGCCGCAGTCAGTTGCTGAATGTGCAGAGCTGGATTTCTTTCGGATGCGGCGGCGCCGTTTGGGCGCCCGCCAGATACACGGCGGCGCCGATCAGCAGAATCAGCAGTCATGCTTATCGGATTGGT
The DNA here is from genome assembly GCA_003222815.1 of Acidobacteriota bacterium. GTDB lineage: Bacteria > Acidobacteriota > Terriglobia > 20CM-2-55-15 > 20CM-2-55-15 > 20CM-2-55-15. The sequence goes on from QHXC01000693.1 coordinate 2,038, forward strand.
TTCCTCACTATTTTCGCGCCTCGAGTGTAACGTTGACTTTGATTGTCTGCCCGGCACGTTGGACGACCACGGCCACGACGTCGCCCGGCTTCTTGGTCTGCAGCGCGTAAGTGAAGTCGTACAGATTCTTGATTTCCTTGCCGTCGAATTGGATCATGAGATCGCCGCCTTTTAGTCCCGCTTTACCTGCCGGACTATCGGGGCGAACGTCCGCGAACAAAACTCCATTTAAGTCATCGCGAAAATCCGGCACCGAACCAAAGTATGGTCCGTAGCCACTCCCGCCGCCTCCATTGCCTCCGCGGGGCCGCTGCTCGCGAACCTCGGTGTATTGGAGCCGGCTTGGTTCATTGGCAACGCGCTCGGCCATCTCGTAAGCTAACGAAAGAACTCGGATCGCTCCCGGCGCGTTGATCTTGTCGGAAGTATCGGATGGCCGATGATAATCGGCGTGAAGTCCTGTGAAGAAGAACAGGATCGGAATATGTTTTTCATTGAAGGACATGTGGTCGCTGCCGCCGATGCCGGAGTCCGAGTAGTCCAGCCGCAGATTCAGAGGTCCTGCGGCTTCTTCGAGCCATCCTCTAAAATTGGGTGAAGTTCCGACGCCGCCCATGAAAACCCGGTCGTTATTCAGCCTCCCGACCATGTCCATGTTGAGCATTGCGATAGTCTTGTCGAGGGGAACCGTTGGGTGAGCGACGAAGTATGCCGATCCGAGCAGGCCCAATTCCTCACCGGCGAAGGTCATGAACAGAATCGATCGCTTGAACGTTTGCTTGTTGGTGGCAGTGACTCTGGCCACCTCCATGACACCTGAACTTCCCGATGCGTTGTCATCGGCGCCATGATGAATTTGTCCGATCTGAGATGGCGCCAGCGAGTGGCTGTCCCCAAGGCCCAGATGGTCGTAATGGCCGCCGATCACGACCCATTCATTTCGCATGGTTGGATCGGACCCTTGAAGCGCACCGATCACATTTCGGACCGGCTTGCTTATGCGAATAACGTCAGTGGCCATGTGGACGTGAATCCCGGCAAGCTCGATGCCGTGCGTGCACCGAGGCAATGCCGGCGTTGCCTCCTTCGACTGCTTTGGTCGCCGGCCCGACTTCGTCAGGTTCGCTCTTGTGGTTGAGCGGGTCCGTGATGAAAATGATTCCCTTTGCCCCGTGCTGGCGCGCGTTGATGGCTTTGTTTACAAACGTTGCATGCGTGGTGAAGTTTTTACCGTTCCACTTGCTGTTGGGATCCAACTCCTGAGGCTCGTGACGAAACACCACGACGACGTTGCCCTTCACATCAATTCCCTGGTAATCATCCCACTGGAGCTCGGGCGCCGTGATGCCGTAGCCGGCAAACACAAGCGCAGCATCGATGCTATCGGAATTGGAGAAAGCGATCGGAACGAAATCTTTCTTGTCTTCCAGCGCTGCCTGATTGATTTCAAGACGATTTCCTTTTCCAAATTCTGTGCCGGTGGTGATTTCAAATGTTTGAAAGTAGGTCTTGTTGTCACCGGCAGGCTGCAATCCTGCAGTGCGGAATTGAGACGCGATGTAGTCTGCGGCTTTTTCCAATTCCGGTGAACCGCTTGCGCGGCCCTTCAATTCGTCGGAGGCCAAATACGTGAGGTCCCGCATATACCGGCCGGCCGAAAGCTGGCTGATCTCGGCGGCGACACCGTTCTGCCCCGCGCCGGCAACCGGCACAATCAACGAATTGAGCTGAAAGGCAGGCAGCGCCAGAAACGCAATAAGCGCAATCGCAAGCGTATAATGTTTCGTTTTCATGGGTGATCCAAGCGTTCTAACTCCAGCACAACAGGATGAAGGGTTTTTTCACGGCGAACCACTCGATCATCAGTGCGTCATCGCATAGACTGCGTAGTTGACCCCTAGCTTAACAGCCATCCCCGACTCACGTATGGAACACTGGCCGACATCCAACGCCTGCCAGTATTCGCTGATATCGTTGTTGAAATCGATCATCACCTGGATGCGTCCCTTCGGATCCGAAATACCAAGAAACTCCACGTCACCGGAGTTGTACATGAGGTAAGGAGGCAACATCTCTTTTGGATCGATGTCAAAAAAAGCATGAAAGATCGGATGAGACGCATCCACGCGCTTGATTTCGCGATCGGGATAAACCTTCTTCATCTGCTGCAGCATATTTTCGAACTGCGAATTGTCGAACTCATTGCCGCGAAAATCGTCGAGCAACAAGAAGCCTCCGCGGTCCAGGTATTCGCGAAGATTCTTGACGTCGGCGGGAAGAAGATTGAGATACCCGGGTTCGGACATGTAAGTGAATGGATATTGGAACAACTCTTTGCTGTCGATGTCGACGATCTGATAGGAGTCCGGGGTTGTTTGAGTCGTTGTCAGCCGCGCAAGAGAATCCGGAAACATCGTGTCACCGTCCGGGTAATCGTGGTGCCATGGGACTTCGCGCGTTTCGGCTCGCCACCACGACTGAGTGTGATAGCGTATCCGCGCGTATACAAAGCCGCTACGGTTGATGTTGCGTGGCGTCGGCAAATCCTCTTCTCCCGTTCCCCTGTAGCCGGGTACCAGGCAGCGCCCGCCGGTTTGGCCTCCGCCGGCACCAGTGACTCCATCACCGGGTCGTCCGCGGCCACCGGCCTGTGGTCCGCGCCCGAATTGTGCAAAGGCGAACACGCTTAACCCAAGAATGGCGAAGGCGGCCAGTTTCCCTTTCATTTTCTCTCGGAGTGCAAACCTCTTCTGTTATTGGGCTGCGGCTTGCTGATAGAGGCCAACGTACGCGGCTTTACCGACGACATGAATGTCCATCGCCTTCATAACATCGGCACGAGAAGCATTCGCCGGCAGATCCAACGTCTGATCTACCGCAGCGGAGAAAGAATAACACCAACCGGTTCGGCAACCGCGAACGAAAAGCACTGCCTCAGGGCATTCAGGCCTTATCCACAAAACGTCGCGACCCGCATTCCTCAGTGCCGCAACCGCAGCACCCGGGGACCATGACGAAATGCTGGCCTTCGGCGCTACGTCATGGACGTTTCAAACCCAAGCCAAAGCAGGAACCGGACACCTGGCGGCGAATAGATCGCAGTGGTCACGTCACGAGCAGGAAGTGAGCCTCGCGACGATTTCGTCTATTGCGGTATCGGCCCGCGCCTGAATTTCCGCCGGCGGGGACCGCAGGAATGCCCCAATTCTCCAACCGGATCGTGTCGTGCAAACTGCACGTTGTGCACGAACCTCAATCCGCCAATCCTTAATCACTGCATCGACTCCTCGCAACTTGTCGAGCAGTGGGCCGGGTGCCGCTTTAGTGTAAGTGGGCTTGACCTGGCGGAGTACGCGTGCAACAGCGTGGCGCTCGAGTAGCAATCGCTCGAGCCGATCGAGAAAAACGCTCCCTCCTGGTTTGCTGATGTCGAGTAAGGCAACGGCCTTGCCCGCCAGAGTTTT